>JBCCPW010000029.1:0-14757 GCA_039024735.1 Bacteroidota bacterium | reverse complement strand
GTTGAAGCGACTCATCGGCGAGCGGTGACCCGCCGACGAGTCGCGAATCGACGCGTCGAAGCTACTTCTTCTTCGACTTCTTCTGGAGCTCGTACAGCTCCATGTACTTGTCGTAGCCAACGAGCACCGCGACGGGGTCGTTGTTCTTCTGGATCATGATTCCGGTTTCGAGACCGGCGGCCTGGTCGATCAGCGAAGACGTGCGTGAGCGGAGCTCAGTCACCGTCGCGATCGCCTCGATTCCACGTGTGCTGTACATCGTGAGATGGGGTGGTGTGAGAGGGACAGAAAAAGGTCGTGGTGTGACGCACGGCCATGGGGTGGTGGGATGGCCGTGCAAACGAATATAACCTGCCCCTAGTACGAGCCACGTCTCGATTGTCTATGCGTCTGTGCCGAGTGACCGGATCCATTGTCGCGACACGAAAAAGCGACAGACTCCGACCAACAAAACTCCTCCTCGTTCGCACCCTCTCTCTCGACGGCGAGGTAGCGGCAGGTGCCGCCGAGGACGTCGCGATCGCCCCCGGGCTGAGCGCGGGCGTCGGGGATGCTGTGCTCGTGGCGAAGGAGGGTGCCGTGGTGGCTCAGTTGTTCGATGAGGGCGCTCCCGACGGGGCACCGCCGACGCCTGCGAACGTGGTCATCGTCGCGGTGGTGGACGGATGGACAGCGGACGGGTAGAGGCACGATCTGACGTGCGCCCGCCCGCCTCGGCACCGAGGCGGAAACGGGGCCAGGGGCCAGGGGCCAGGGGCCAGGGGCCAGGGGCCAGGGGCCAGGAAAGCAAACCGCCCTCACCACCTGTTGCACCTGTGCCCGCCTCGGTGCCGAGGTGGAGGGGTTCCGGGTTCCGGGTTCCGGGTTCCGGGTTCCGGGTTCCGGGTTCCGGGAAGCAAGCCGCCTCAGTCGGCTCGCGCCACGCTCGTAGGGGCGTGCCGGTGGCGCGTCCACGTCATCAACCGCCTCGGTGTCACCCGCCTCAGCACCGAGGCGGAGAGGGGCGCTCTGTGGTCCGTGGTCCGTGGTCCGTGGTCCAAGCAACGAGACCGACGCCGTAGCCACACGCCGTCCGGAACATGTTTCGGCAACCTCCTCCCATCCCCGTATTCACCGCGCGTGCGCCCCACCAGACCCGGGGCTGAGTATCCTCGCGTTGATTCCCCTTCCTTCAGCCTTTATCCCCCATGGCGACCTACGACGTCATCGTCCTCGGCTCGGGCCCCGGCGGCTACGAGACCGCCATTCGCGCGCATCAACTCGGCCTCTCCGTGGCCATCGTCGAGAAGGACAAGCTCGGCGGGGTCTGCCTGAACGTGGGCTGCATCCCGACCAAAGCGCTGCTCAAGAGCGCTGAGGTGGCGAGCATGGTGAGCCACATCGAGGACTACGGATTCTCGGGCGATGGCTCCAGTCTCCAGCCGGACTGGCCGTCCGTCGTCAAGCGGTCCCGCGCGGTGGCGAACAAGATGAACGGAGGCGTCGGCTTCCTGATGAAGAAGAACAAGGTGGATGTCCACCTCGGCAAGGGCACCCTCCTCGGTGACGGGAAGGTTCGCGTGGAACCCTCCGTCAACATGGACGGCAAGGCCATCGGCGAGGAGACCGTCATTGAGGGCACGCACATCATCATCGCGACCGGCGCTCGTGCCCGCGAGATCCCGCCGCTCCCGCTGGATGGCACGAAGGTCATCGCGTACCGCGAGGCCATGCTCCAGACCGAGCGGCCGGACCGGCTCGTGATCGTCGGGGCCGGGGCCATCGGGGTGGAATTCGCGTACGTCTACCACCACATGGGCACCGAGGTGACCATCATCGAGGTGCAGGACCGCCTCGTGCCAGTGGAGGACGCCGACGTGAGCAAGGAGCTGACGCGCGCCTACAAAAAGATGGGCATCAAGGTCATGACCGATGCCCAGGTGCAGGGCGTGGACACGTCCGGCGACGGCTGCGTTGTGACGGTGCAGACGAAGAAGGGCGAGCAGACCATCGAGTGCGATCAGGTGCTCTCGGCGGTCGGGGTGGTCGGCAACACGGAAGGCTTTGGCCTGGAGGAGGTCGGCGTGGCGCACGAGCGCGGGCAGATCGCCGTGGACGAGTTCTACCGCACGAACGTCCCGGGCATCTACGCCATTGGCGACGTGGTGGGCGGCCCGTGGCTGGCGCACGTCGCGAGCCACGAGGGCATCGTTTGCGTGGAGGCCATCGCGCACGCCGAGGGCAAGCTGGACCACATGCCGCACGCGGTGGACTACAACAACATCCCGGGCTGCACCTACTGCATCCCCGAGGTGGCGAGTTGTGGGTACACCGAGGCGGCCGCGAAGGAGGCGGGCTACGACGTGCTCGTCGGCAAATTCCCGTTCGCCGCGAGTGGAAAGGCGGCGGCCATCGGCGACCAGACCGGCTTCGTGAAGGTGATCGTGGACCAGAAGTATGGCGAGATCCTCGGCGGCCACATCATCGGTCGCAACGCGACGGAGATGATCTCCGAGATCGTGGCGGCGCGGGCCCTGGAGTCCACCGCGCACGAGATCGCCGAGGCGATGCACCCGCACCCGACGCTCTCCGAGGCGGTCATGGAGGCCTTCCGCGACGCCCACGGCTGGACGATCAACGCATAACGGCCTCCGCCTCGGTGCCGAGGCGGAGCGACGGATCGCGCCCCCGGTGGTCTCGCGCTGCCGGGGGCGCGGTTCGTTTGGTCTGCGTCCGCCTCGGTGCCGATGCCTCCCGGTCGACCATGTGCATGATCCCGTCCGCCTTGGTACCGAGGCGGGCCTTCACCGCACGATTCGCGCGTCCGCAGACGGTAGCTTTCGCCCATGTCCGATCTCCGTCCCCTCCGCATCCCGACGGCCGGAGGCCGCGCGTACGGCGTCCACTTCGCCCCGCTGGCCGAGGCTTCCGCTCTCGCTCGTCGCGTCGGGCTGGACGGCGGCCCGTGCCTCATCGTCACGGACGACCACGTGGCGCCCCTCTACCTCGACGAGGTGAGCGAGGCGATGGAGGCGGAGGGATTTCAGCCGTTTCCGCTCATCGTCGCACACGGCGAAGCCTCGAAGTCGCTGGAGACGTACCGGCTCGTCGTGGACTGGGCGCTTTCGCTCGGCATCACGCGCGAGACGCCCGTGTTCGCGCTCGGCGGGGGTGTCGTGGGGGATCTCGCGGGATTCGCCGCGGCGTCGCTTCTGCGCGGCCTCCCGCTCATCCACCTCCCGACGACCGTCGTGGCGCAGGTGGACAGCGCGCTCGGGGGCAAGACGGGCGTCAACCATCCACGCGGGAAAAATCTCATCGGGGCCTTCCACCCGCCTCGGCTTGTCGTGGCGGACTGGCGCGTGCTGCGGACGCTGTTCCGGTCCGAGGTGCGGGCGGGCTGCGCCGAGGTGGTCAAGCACGCTCTCGTGGCCGACCGGGGCCTCGCGACACAACTGGAGGCCCGTCTGTCCAAGTTGCTCAACGTGGACGCCGAGGCATCGCCTGCGCTTCTCCGCAATGCCGCTCGGGTGAAGGCCGAGATCGTCGCGAAGGACGAGCACGAGGCCGGGCGGCGGGCGCTCCTCAACTTCGGGCACACGTTCGGGCACGCCATCGAGGCGGCGGCGGGCTACGGGCAGGTGCTCCACGGCGAGGCGGTTGCCCTCGGGATGCGCGCGGCGCTCCACCTCTCCGCCTCGCTCCACGAAGGCCACGCGCTCGGCACCGACGATCCGCTCCCCGGCGAGTTCGGACGGGCCGACACGCTCGTCCGCGACCTCCGCATCCAGACCACCCTCGCGGGTGTGTCCACGCCCCACCTGATGGCGGCCATGGGCACCGACAAGAAGCGGGACGCGAGCGGCCTCCGCTTTGTCGTCCTGGACCGAGTCGGCGAGGGGCGCGTCGTGTCCGATGTCCCGGAGGCGATGGTGGAGGCCGCGTGGACGTTCGCGCGGCGCGTGGGCGCGAGCGGCGAAGCATGACCGTCCCGCCTCGGTGGACTCCCTCCAGCACCGAGGCGGACGCGATGCGCACGGACACTCACGAGATGTGAACCGCCTCGGTGGTCGCGAGACGACCCGAGGGGTGCACCGAGGCGGTCGTCAGCCGTTGGTCCCGCCTCGGTGCGACGGTGTCAACCGAGGTCCTTGCGCAGCTACCGCTCCGTGCGGCACGCGAGGATGCGGATGCCGGTCTTGCTGACCTCGTAGACCAGGAAGTGCTCGTCGTTGATGCGGCGGGACCACAGGCCGTTGAGCGGCGGGGGCAGCCGCTCGGGGTCGCCGAATCCCTCGAAGGGGTTTTTTTGCGTGAACCGGATGAGCGCCGCGACCCGTTCCGCGCCATCGGGGTCGTGGCCGCTCCACCAGTCGAGGTCGCTGACGGCGTCGGAGTCGAGACGGACAGGGCGCATCAGGCCACGCGGCGAATGCCGAACTGAATGAGAATGGCGTCCAGCGGAGCGCCGCCTTTGCGCCGACGCGCCTTCAGGAGGCGCTGGCGCATCCGGTCGTCAAGCAGCGGATGCACGGGGGGACCCGGGCGAGGCGGCGGGCTGGAGGTGCGTGCGGGACTCGCGGGAGCCGAACGCGCAGGCGGAGGCCGGGTGGGGGCCGGGCGGGCAGGCGGAGGCCGAGTGGGAGCCGGGCGAGCAGCGGAGGCTTCGCGCTTCGGCGGCCGCTCCCGAGGGGGCTCGGGGGCACGCGGGGCGGGCGCGAGTCGCGGGGGCGCCGGACGCTCCGGCGCCGGACGCTCGGGCGCTGCCGTCACCGCCGGTTGCGGGGCCGGCGTCACGACCGGCGCCGGGGTGGGAGCCGATGACGGAGTGGGAGACGAGAGCCTCGCGCCGATTTCGCGCCAGAGCGCGATGGGGACGAGGACCGCCACAACGTCTCCGGTCTCGGAGGACACGTACTGAACGGCGGGATCGGACATGGGCTGGGGGCCGGGTGGGGCCCCGGTCGCTACGCCTCGGTATCGGCGCTTCGCGTGGTCTCCTCAAGCGGGATCGTCACGGTCACCGAGAAGTCTTCCGCACCCTGACGAGCCCAGAAGCGACGCCCCGCCGGATTCGTCGCGAGGACCCCGGCGCGGATCTCCCCCGCCCCGATCTGTCGGCCCCAGTCGCGAGCAGCCCCCAGCAGCAGCCGCGCGATGCCCTGCCCCCGCCATTTCGTCGCGACGACGATCTCGCCGATGAACACGAACGGCGTGCTCCGATAGACCGGTGCAGGCTCCGCGAGGTGCGCCGTCAATAGGCCCACGAGGCGGTCGTCCGCTTCGGCCACCCACACACCCGAGGAATGGGCCCGTGTCCAGTCGCGGAAGTCTGTGGACCATCGCGCCTCGGCGTCGTGAGAGAGGCGGTAGCGGGGATCCTGCGCCTCGTGCTCGGCCTGGAGGAGCCGCCACAACGCGAGGGCACCGTCTCGGTCGGCCCGGCGGGCTTTTCGAATGAGCGGCGGCGTCACGCGGACTCCTGCACGATGCCCTCGGCCACGAGGAGTTCGGCGTTCAGAATCGCGCCGCCCGCCGCGCCCCGGACGGTGTTGTGGCTCAGCACGACGAACTTGACCCCGAGCACGGGGCAGCCCTGGATCTGCCCCACGGTCACGGTCATGCCTCCACCGAGGTGGACGTGGCGGCGCGGCTGCGGCCCCGCGCCGTCCACGACGACCAGCGGGCGCTCCGGGGCGGTGGGCAGATCCCGTCCCGCCAGTGGGCCGCGCCACTCGCGAAGCACGCGGGCGACGTCCTCCGCCTCGGGATTGCCACCGAGGCGGACCGAGACACACTCGGTGTGCCCGTCGATGACCGGCACGCGGGTGCACTGGGCCGAGATCGTGATGTCGGCCTCGCGCACGCCCGCCTCGGTCAGGGTCCCGAGGATCTTGCGCGGCTCGGTCGCCATCTTGGCCTCCTCCCCGCCGATGTGTGGCACGACGTTGCCGAGGATGTCCAGCGACGGCACGCCGGGGTAGCCCGCCCCGCTGAGCGCCTGCAACGTGACCACGTGAACGGCCTCCACGCCGAACGCGTCGTGCAGCGGCTTGAGCGCGACGACGAGGCCCACCGTGGAGCAGTTCGGATTCGTAACGATGAAGCCACCCTCTCCGCCTCGGTCCTGCCGGTGGACCAGCGCGAGGTGGTCCGGGTTGACCTCCGGGATGAGGAGCGGCACGTCGGGCTCCATCCGGTGATTCCGGGCGTTCGAGACGACGGGCACGCCCGCCTGCGCGAAGGCCTGCTCAATCCCGCCCGCCACGGCGGAGTCGAGGCCCGAGAAGACGAGGTCCACGTCCATCGCGCCGGGCTCGCACGGCTGAACAATCGCCGAGGCGGCCCATGCAGGCATGGGCTGGTCCTGCGTCCAGGTGCACGCCTTGCGATAAGACTTGCCCGCGCTGCGCTCGGAGGCGGCCAACGCGGCGACCTCGAAGGTGGGGTGGCCGTCCAGCAGGCGGACGAAGGTCTGACCGACAGCGCCAGTGGCGCCCAGGATGCCGACTCGGATCATGAGGACGGGAGCTTGGAGACCGGAAGCTGGCGGGGCCGTCCCCTGTCGTCAAGCGACTCTGCGGTAAAGACGCCTCACCGAGGCGGCTCGTAGAGGAGGCGCCTCGTCGGTGTGGTCCCCGGACAGCTCCCGCCTCGGTGCGTTCCCCGCACCACCGAGGCAGCGGCACCGAGGCGGACGGACCTGCACACACGGCAGCGCGTTGCCCTCGCTTCGGTGCTACCCTGCGCTGCCCCGTCGCGCCCGCCTGTCCCTGCCCTGAGTCCCCTCCGCCGCCTCAATCCGTACATCTGGCGCCAGAAGTGGCGGATGGTCCCAGGGCTCGGCTTCGCGCTCGTCTCGGCCCTCTTCGCGCTCGTGGTGCCCATCGTCGTTCGCGAGGCGGTCGATGCCGTGCCGCGCATGGTGGCCGTGTACCGTCTCTACGCCGGGACCGAGGCGCAGGCCGCCCTCTTCGGCGACTTCCGCCTCGGGCTGGTCCTGGCCGCGCTGGTGGTCGTGGGGCTCAGCATCACGAGCGGGCTGTTCGTCTTCGCGATGCGACAGACGGTCGTGGTGGCCAGCCGACACATCGAGTACGACCTGCGCAACACGCTGTACGGGCATCTCCAGACGCTCTCCGGCGCGTTCTACGCGCGCTTCCCGACCGGCGACGTGATGACGCGCGCCACGAGCGACATCGAGAAGGTGCGGCGCTACGTGGGCCCGGCGCTGATGTATATCGCGCGAGCCATCGCGGCCATCGTGACGGCGCTGACGGTCATGCTCGCAATCTCCAGCACGCTCACGCTCTGGGCTCTCCTCCCGATGCCGGTCCTGGCCGTCGCCATCTTTTTCGTGAGCAAGCTGATCCACTCGCGAACGGATCGGCAGCAGAAGGCCTACTCGGGCCTTACGAGCCGCGTGCAGGAGGCACTGTCCGGGATCCGCGTCGTGAAGGCCTATACCCAGGAGCGCACGTGGGCTGAGCGGATCGATACCTCGAGCAACACCTACTTGGAGCGTGCGCTGGACCTCGCGCGGGTGGACGCCGCGTTCCGTCCGGTCATCGTCGTGCTCATCGGCGCGAGCGCCGTGCTGGTCGTCGGCGTGGGCGGACGGCTCGTCATCGAGGGGGTCCTGACGGTCGGCAACATCGCGGAGTTCATCATCTACGTCACCATCCTGACGTGGCCGGTGGCCTCGTTCGGGTACGTGGTGAGCATGGTGCAGCAGGCCAGCGCGAGCGCGACGCGCCTCTTCGAGATCCTGGACTGGGCGCCCGATGTCACCGATCCCGACACGCCGGACGAGGTGGACCATGTGGACGGGCGCCTCACCTTCGAGGACGTATCGTTCCGCTACACCCCGGACGGCCCCCTCGTGCTGGACGCCGTCTCGGTGGACGTGCCCGCGGGCACCACGCTCGGGATCGTGGGACGGACCGGATCCGGCAAGAGCACGCTCGTGGAGCTCATCCCGAGGCTCATGGATCCCGCCTCGGGCCACGTGCTCGTGGACGGCCATGACGTGCGGTCGCTTCGGCTGGAGGTCCTTCGGGGCGCCATCGGGTACGTGCCGCAGGAGGTCTTCCTGTTCTCCGACACGGTCGGCCACAACATCGCCTTCGGCGCGATGGACGCCACCGAGGCGCAGATCACCGAGGCGGCCACCGAGGCGGACCTCCTCGATCAGATCGAAGGCTTCCCGGAGGGCTTCGGCACACGCGTCGGCGAGCGCGGGATCACGCTCTCGGGCGGGCAGAAGCAGCGGACGGCCATCGCGCGGGCCCTCCTCCGGCGGGCTCCCATCCTCCTCTTCGACGACGCCCTCTCAGCCGTGGACACCCGCACCGAGGCGACCATCCTCGCGAACCTTCGCCGACAGTTCGGCGAGCGGACGGTGGTGGTGGTGAGCCACCGGATCTCGGCGGTGCAGGACGCCGACCAGATCATCGTGCTGGACGAGGGCCGCGTGGTGGAGCGCGGCACCCACGACGACCTAGCGACGGGCTCGGGGCTGTACGCCTCGCTGTACCGCAAGCAGCAACTGGAGGCGGAGTTGGAGGAGAGTTGAGTCCTTCCGCCTCGGTACCGAGGCGGGAGTGCGATGGCAGCGGCGCGCTCGGCGAGCGCGCCCTACCGCACGGCCGCAGGCATGCGTGCTGCTTGCTCCACGCGATCTCTCCGCCTCGGTGGTCTGGTGACCCTCTCCAACGCCCCACCGAGGCGGGAACGGCCCGTCGCAACGGCTCTTACCGTGGAATCCCCGGCGGCAAGACCCTCCAATCCCCTAGTTTGCCGTCCCTGAACCGCTTTCACGCCGCCCATGCGCTGGTCGCTTCTCCTCGCCGCCCTGCTCGCGGCGCCCCTGGCCCAGAGTCAGAGCCTTCGTGCCGATGGCCCGCCCGTTCGCCTCGCGGGATCGGACGACCTCCCCCTCGCCCATCCGTCGTGGTCGCCCACCGGCACCCTCGCGGCCTCGCGGCCCGACGCTGTTGGGCTCTGGATCGTGGAAGACGGAGCCACGCGCCAAGTCACCGATGGGCCGATGTTCGGCTTCGAATGGAGCCCAGACGGCTCGACGATTCTGTACCGTGCCGCCCGAGAGGACGGCCTCCGCCGCGACCACGCGGTCGGGCTGCTGGACATCGCCTCGGGCGAGACGACGCTGCTCAGCGAGTGGCGCCCCTCCATGCCCAGCCTCCCACGCTTCTCTGCCGACGGCTCGGAGGCACTGATCCTCGCGGACGGCGGGATCGAATCCTTCGGGACCGGTGCCTCCGCCTCGGTGGCGCGGCCGGGCGCTTCGGCGGATGCCGCGGTGGTCCTCGTGGGCACCGAGGCGAGCCGAGTGGCCCGAGGTACCGCCTCGGATCGCTTCGCGCCCGTCGACGGATTCCTGCTCAACGTCGTCGCCTCGCCGGACCGCGAGTTCGTCGCCTTCGAGGTGATGGCGGGCGGTTTGTACGTGTCGCGGGCGGACGGCTCCGACCTCGTCTCCCTCGGCGAAGGACACCGACCCACGTGGAGCCCCGACGGCACCTGGATCGCCTACATGCGCACCTGGGACGACGGCCACCACACGCACGCCGCCGACCTGTGGGCGGCCCGGGCCGATGGCTCCGAGGTGGTCCCCCTGACCTCCGGCAATGGCCTGGAGATGAACCCCGCCTGGCGCCCCGACGGCGCCGCGCTCGCCTACGACGACGGCGAGGCCCTCTACCTCCTTCCTCTCGCCTCCGAGTAATGCTGCGCTCGTTTCTGCTCGCCGCCCTCGCGGCCCTCTTCGTCGTCCCGGCCAGCGCTCAGGAGGTCACCGGCCTCTCAGACTGGACGCTCTACCTCGACCCCGGCCACAGCGGCACCAATGAGAACGTCGGCATCTTCGGCTACTCCGAGCCGCAGAAGGTGCTCCGCATCGGCCTCGCGCTCAAGGAGATGCTGGAGACCCGGACCGACATCGAGGCGGTCTACATCTCGCGCACGAACGACCAGCAGCAGGTCGGCCTGAGCCAGCGCTCGGACATGGCCAACCAACTCGGAACGGACTTCTTCCACTCCATCCACAGCAATGCGGGATCGGCCACGACCAACAACGTCCTCATGCTCTACGGCGGCTGGCGTCTGAACGGCCAGACCGTCGAGAAGACGCCCCAGGGCGGCGCGCGCATGGGCGACGAGTTCGAGGACGCCCTCTCCGCCGCGATGCGCCTGCCGACCATCGGCAACTTCGCGGACCGCACGTTCTACCAGGGCTTCCCGGACAACCACAACAACCAGTTCCCCTACCTCTCCGTCAACCGGCGGACGAACATGGCCTCGGTTCTCAGCGAGGGCGGCTTCCACACCAACGCGCGCCAGAATCAGCTCAACATGAACGCGGAGTGGAAGCGGCTGGAGGCCCAGGCCCACTACTGGGCCATCCTGGACTGGCATGGCGTCCCGAGATCCATCCATCGCATCGCGACGGGCATCGTGACCGACTCCGAGAGCGACCGCCCCATCAATGGCGCGACGGTGACCATCGACGGCCAGACCTACACGACGGACACCTACGAGTCGCTCTTCAACCAGTACTCCAACGACCCGGACCAGCTCAGCAACGGCTTTTTCTACCTCGAAGACCTCGGACCGGGCACGCACACGGTCACCGTCTCGGCCCCGAACTACGAGACCGCCTCGGTGACCATCACGATGAACGACACGGAGTTCACGTTCGCGGACGTGGGCCTCTTGTCCACCATCCCGCCCGTCGTGGACGAGACCGACCCCGTGGAGGGACAGAACCCGTTCCGCGTCACCGATCCGCTCACGCTGGAGTTCTCCCGCCCGATGGACCGCACCGCCACCGAGGCGGCCTTCGCGCTCTCGCCGGACAACGGGAGCGACCTCGTCAGCGGATCGTTCGGCTGGGGCGACAACGACACCCGCCTCACCTTCACGCCCGACGCCGACCTCGCGGCGCAGACCGCCTACACGCTCACCCTTCAAGGCACCGCCACCGGACGCGCCGGAGACGCGCTCGACGGCGACGAGGACGGGACCGGCGGCGACCCGTTCCAGTTGAGCTTCACGACGGGCTTCCCGGACACCGCGCCCCCGCGGATCACGGGCGCCAACCCGCGGCCCAACCAGCAGGGCGTCGAGGCGCAGCCGATCCTGACGCTCACCTACTCCGAGCCCATCCTTCCCGCCTCGGTGGACGGACGCGTGACACTCGCCGCGAACGGCTCGCTCGTGACCGGCGCGGTTCAGTACACCCGCCTCGGGGAGGCCAGCGCGATCTCCTTCTTCCCCGCCGAGCGGCTCGCCCCGACGACGACGTACCGGCTCAACGTCGCGCCCGGCCTGGAGGACCTCTTCCTCAATGAGCAGCCCAACCCCCAGGGAGTGTCCTTCACCACGGGCGACCTCGCCGCCACCCCTCGCGAGATCGATGACTTCGAGAGCGATGTGGCCGGGAACTGGTGGCTTCCCCAGCAGAGCGGCTCCACGACGGGCATCGTGACGGACTCCACGGATTCCGGCGCCACGACCGACCTCGCGAGCCTGCTCTACGGCGGAACATCGTCTCTACGCGTGGACTACGGCTGGGACACCGTCAATGGCCCCTGGCTCGTGCGGCAGTACCTCGCGGGAGGCCCCCCGCGAAGCGTCTTCTTCGATGACGAGGCCACGCTGCGCGTCGCGCTCTTCGGCGACGGGAGCGGCACCCTCTTCCGCTTCGCCGTGGACGACAACGGCCCCGGCGGCCACGAGGTCAGCCCGTGGGTGCCCGTGGACTGGATCGGCTGGCGGACGGTGGACTGGGACCTCGACGTGGACGGCACCGGAACGTGGATCGGCAACGGCACCTTCGACGGCCAGCTTCGCTTCGACTCTTTCCAGTTCAGATACGACCCGGACGGTCCCAGTGAGCCCTTCGGCCAGGTCTGGCTGGACGACCTCGAACTCGTCACCTTCGTTTCGACCGACCGCGAATCCACGCCGGAGACGACCTTTGCGCTCGGCGAGGGGTACCCGAACCCGGTCCGGGGACGCGCCACGGTGCCACTTCGCCTCCCGGCCCCCACCGCACTCAGCGCCGTTGTCTACGACGCCACGGGCGCCGAGGTGGCCCGCCTCGCCTCGGGCGAGACGTGGGCGGCAGGAGAGCACCTGCTGGAGTGGAACGCATCCGGCGTTGCCTCGGGCGTCTACTTCGTCCGCGTGACCGCCGAGGGCCAGACCGCCACGGCCCGCCTCGCGGTCATCCGCTGACGCCTCCACCTCGGTACCGAAGCGGAACCAACCGCACCGAGGCGGAATGCCTTGAACACAGAACCGCCCGGCATCGCGAGACGCCGGGCGGTCTTGTATCGGGCAGGGCCGTCGGCTAGATGAACGCCGACATTTTGCGCATGATGAGCTGGCGATCCTCGCCGGTCTCCGCATGGATGAGGTTCACCATCTGGTTGAGGTCGCCGCGTGCCTTCTTGAGGTCGCCGTCGTCCAGTCCGTCCCAGGTGGACTGGATCTGCGACTTCATGCGGCTCCAGTTGCTCTCCATGCGCTCCTTGTTGCTCATCGTCTCTCGGGGTCTGAGGCCGGGGCCAGCCCCCGGCGTTGCGGATACAGTTCGTGTCGAAAACTACGCGTGGTGCCGCGCGAAGCCCAAACGCGGTCCCTTCACGGGAGGCACCGTCCGCCTCGGTGAAGCGACCAGAACCGTCAGCCCGGACGCTGAAGCACCCAGTGGATGCGCTCGCTCGCGTCTGTCGCCGGATCGAGCGAGAAGGCATCGGTGGCGCTGACCGCTTCCAGCGGAGAGTCCGCGATGAGCGCCGCCATCTCGTCCCGGGTGTAGGCCCGCTGCACGTGGACCTCGCGGGCGTGCGCTCCCGATGGATACCGGAGGTCGAAGGTGGTGGTGTGGAGCGCCGTCTCCGGACTGTACCGGCCCATGCGCACGTACGAAAACGCCTCGGTCTCGCCCTCGTCGTCGAACGCCCCGATGTGGTTGAGCGAGTTCTGCGGCGTGCTCTGGTCCACGACGAAGACGCCGCCGGGCACGAGGGCATCGTGGACCCGCCGGAGCAGTCGCACGACCTCTGCGCCCGCGAGGAGGTAGTTGAGGCCGTCGTACACCAGCACGATGGCATCGGCCGGAGGCCCGGGGATGGACTCGTGAAAGCTGAGGACGCCGAAGGCCACGTCGGCTCCAGCGCGGGCGGCGCTTCGCTCCGCCTCGGCGATCATCTCAGGCGCGCCGTCGTAGCCGCGAAGACGGAAGTCCGCGATCCGATCCAGCGCAAGGGTCAGCGCGCCCGTCCCGCATCCGATCTCGACGACCTCGCGCGCGCCCGGCGTCGATCGGTCGAGGAGCCGGGCGACGTGCTCGGCCCACCCGGGGTAGTCCACGTGGGCCATCACGGCGTCGTAGCCGGGCGCGAGGTGGGAATAAGGCTGAGCGTCGGGCACGGGGAGCGCGAGAGGAACCGGAAGGTAGGCGAGTAGCCCCCGCCTCGGTACCGAGGCGGAGCACCGAGGCGGGTGGATTCAGCGCTCGAACGCACTACCTTCCGCCCATGTCCGCCGCCTCTGCGACTCAGACCGTCCGCCCGTCCGCGATCCGCACGGAGATCGAGCCGACGCTCGGCACCCGCCTGCACTTCGCGTGGGTCATGGTGGTGGTCGGGGTGCTCGTCGTGACCATGAGCCCGGGCGTGGTGATCCACTCGGCGGTCCGACCCGGCGCGAAGACGTTCCGCACGTGGATGCGGCCGTGGGCGCGCATGATCCTGACGGGCATGGGCCTGCGGCTGGAGGTGGAGGAACGCGCCCCGGTGCCGGAGCCGGTCGTGTTCGTCTCGAACCATCAGAACGGCCTGGACATCCCGGCGCTCTCGGCGGCCCTCCCGGTGCCGTTCGTGTTCAGTGCGAAGAAGAGCCTGGAGAGCTGGCCGTTCGTGGGCTGGGTCCTCGCGCGGACCGCCTGCCTGTTCATCGACCGGAGCGGCCCGAAGAAGGCTCTCGCGAGTCTCAAGGAGGCCGCCGGACGCATCCGCGAGGGCGCCTCGGTGATCGTCTTTCCCGAGGGCGGGCGCTCGTGGCGGCACGGCCTCCTGCCGTTCATGCGCGGGCCATTCGTGCTGGCCGTCGAGGCGGGCGTGCCCGTCGTGCCGGTGGCGCTGGTTGGCAACACGGGCGTGATGGACGAGGGGCGAAAGCTGGGGCGGCCCGGGACCATCCGCGTCGTCCTCGGCGAGCCGATCCCCACCGAAGGGCTCACCCGGCGCGACGTGCCCGCGCTTCAGGCGCGCGTGCGGGACTGGATCGCGGCGGAACTGGAACGGGTCGGCCCGCTGGAGGATCTCGGCTGAACGCTCCCGCCTCGGTACCGAGGCGGTCTACCTCGCGACCACGACGGGGCGTGTGGCGCGATGGCCATCGGCGTCCAGCACGAGGAGGTACACACCCGGGGCGAGATCCTGCGCGTCCAGCTGGACGGTGCGCGCGCCTGCCGCCATCGGCGCCTCGCGGAGAACGACCACCTCGCGTCCGAGCGCGTCCACGAGCACGAGACGCACATCGGCCGCCTCGCGGAGGGACATCCGTACGGTGCCCTGCGAGCGAAGCGGGTGCGGATGCGGGACATCTATCGCCCCCGCACGGGACTCGGCAGCAGGCTCTGAGGCCACCGGCGGTGAGAGGACGAGGCTCAGGTCGCTCCGTTCGAACTGCACGAGGAGCGTCGGCGGGAGCCCGTCGGGCACGCCCTGGATCTCGAAGCTGTCG
>JBCCPW010000028.1:0-15333 GCA_039024735.1 Bacteroidota bacterium | reverse complement strand
GTGAACGCCTCCGCTGCTTGCTCCAGCGTGGCCTCGTCGTACCGAGGAAAGAGTCCGAGGGTGGAGCGCCGAGCCGACTCCAGGAGATCCACCGCCTCGGCGTAGCGGTCCATGATCTCCGCCCCGCGCGTCGGGCGGAAGGAGTCCGACACGTCAGATACATGGGCGACGCGGGCTCGCTCGGGTGTTGCGAGAGAGGACCCAGCGAAGGCCATCCCGTACACTGCCAGGAGACCGACGAGCGCATACGCCAGCCCGCGCACCCGCCGCCTCGTGGGGGCTCCGTGCGCTGCCGGTCGGTCCGTGGCGAGCCGGGGTGGCCGCCCGATGGACCCATCCGAAGAGACAGGAGGGGACGCATCCGGGAGGGTGTGACCGGTGAGTCGCTCGAACTGCGCCGCCGGGTCTTCCGCCTCGGTACCGAGGCGGGCTACCTCACTCCGAAGCGAGGCGGCCTCCAGATCGCCGACGATGGTCCCGTAGCCCAAGTGTTCGTCCACGACTCGCGCCGCGAGGTCATCGGGTGCCCGTGCCGCTTCCGTGAGAGCGGCGAGCGCTTTCGCCTCGGTCCAGGCGTCCGCCACATCCGGGTCGGACGCGGCCTCTGCATCGAGAGCAGCGCGCTCCTCCGAGGAGAGCACGGCATAGTCGCGGAGGCGGTCGATCAGGGAAGTGGAAGGCATGAGAAGGGCAGGACCGTCGTGCCTCTAGACACCGGAGGAGAGGAGACGTAACCGAGGCCGAGGACTTTTAGCTTGCTTCACGAAACGGGGGCGTCTCTGAGGTGGCGTTGGGCGGGAGGAGGTCATCAAAGCAGAGGGCCCGTACGCCTGGGTCCTCGCGAAGCGCCGCGATGGCGCGGGAGGCATAGGTGCGGGTCGTGGGCAACGGGAGACCGAGGCGGTCTGCGATGTCGGGATAGGGGACATCGTCCAGGATCCGGAGCCGCCCCACCCGTCCCACGTTGGTCGGCAACCCCTGCAAGACGGCCTCGATCACGCGTCGCACGACTGCGGGGTCCAAGTCACCGGCGGTCGTCGTCTGTGTGGGGTCCGCGAGAGAGTCGGGGAGGTCCGTCGCCTCGCGCCGTCCCCGCCGGTGGTTGAGGAGCGTCCGGCGGCAGGCGACCGAGACATAGCTCGCGAACCGCTCCGGGTCGATCCCCTCGTAGTGCTTCCGGACGTTCAGGAGGGCCTTCGAGATGCAGGCGTCGAGGTCGCTCGCCGTGCCCCGCTCGCGAAGGAACTGGGTCAGGAAGTACCGCCGGATGAAGCAATACGCCCACAGGTCCACCTCGCGCTGGTCCTCCTGTGTTCCACTCTGGCGCCATCGGGCGAAGGCGGCGTTCGCGGCATCCACGTCCAGCACGCCGAACGGGAGGTGACGCGCGACAGCGTCGAGGCGGGTGAAGGCGTCGGGGGGCATGCGGTGGTGGGGCGTCCCGCGCGGAGCCGACGAAGATAACGGATGCCCGAGGGGAAGAATCCGCGAACGTGGGCCAAACGGGCAGTCTGCGGTAGTCTCCGCGTTGACTCCCGAGGCGGGACCCCTCTAGTTTCATCGGCTCAGCCTGCGCTCTGTCCTCCCGAGATGATGCCCCTCGGTGGAAATCAGCGCAGTCGGCGATGGAGCGGCCCCACCGGTCGCCCATTTTTTTGCGCCCACGAGGGAGTCCCGTCCGGGGCATCCGTCCCCTCGCGCTCCGATCCACGCGATTCCATCATGGACACCACCTCATTCAAGACGTTCAGCGCCCGCCCCGCGGACGTTGAGCACGCCTGGCATCTCGTCGACGCCGACAACCAGGTCGTCGGCCGACTGGCGGCTCAGGTCGCGGCCATCCTCCGCGGCAAGCACAAGCCCGAGTACACCCCCCACGTGGACACCGGCGACTTCGTGGTCATCATCAACGCGGAGAAGGTCCGGTTCACCGGCAACAAGGAGGACGAGAAGACCTACTTCCGCCACTCCGGCTACCCCGGTGGCGTGACCACCCAGACCCCCCGCGAGGTCCGCGCGAAGTACCCCGAGCGCATTCTGGAGCGTGCCATCAAGGGCATGCTTCCCAAGAACCGCCTCGGCCGCGCGATGAGCAAGAAGCTCAAGGTCTACGCAGGCCCTGAGCATCCGCACGTCGCGCAGAACCCGCAGCCGCTCGATCTCGACGCCTAACCCCATGTCCAATCAGTTCCAGGCCGTCGGACGCCGCAAGACCTCGACCGCTCGGGTCTACCTCCGTCCCGGCACCGGCACCATCACCATCAACAAGCGTCCGCTGGAGCAGTACCTCCCCACGGAGATCCGCCAGCGCGCTGCGACCGCTCCTCTCGACCTGACCGAGCTTCGCGGTCAGTTCGATGTGCTCGTCAACGCCAAGGGCGGCGGCCTGACCGGCCAAGCCGAGGCGACCCAACTCGGCATCGCGCGGTGCCTCGTGGAGTACAACGAGGAACTCCGCAAGCCCCTCCGCGATGCGGGCTACCTCACGCGCGACCCCCGCGCGGTGGAGCGCAAGAAGCCGGGCCAGCCGAAGGCCCGCAAGAAGTTCCAGTTCTCGAAGCGCTAAGCCGCTTCGCGAGGTTCCGCGTTCCGAGTTCTTGGTTTCGGGTTGGCTCAACTCGGAACTGAGGAACCCGAAACTCGGAACTCCTCCATCCCCCACCTCGCCCGACGCGCCGTCGGGTGCCCCCGCCTCGGTCCCTCCGTGGACCCACCGAGGCGGACGGGTCGGCGGCGCGAGTGACGGCGGGGGCGGTTTCAACCCGCGCTCTCTGGGCCATCGGCTCGTGAGCGCCCACTCGCAGGCATCGCCTGCCGTTTCATGCCCCGAGCATCCATTGAAGACCTCCTTCGTGCAGGCGCCCACTTCGGGCACCTCACGAGCCGTTGGAACCCGAAGATGGCCCCGTACATCTTCATGCAGCGCAACGGCATCCACATCATCGACCTGAAGAAGACGCAGGCTCTTCTGGACGAAGCCGCCGACGCCGCGACCCGGTTCGCCAAGCGAGGCCGCAACGTCCTCTTCGTCGGCACGAAGAAGCAGGCGCAGGCCGTCGTCAAGGAGGAGGCCCAGCGCGCAGGTCAGCCCTTCATCGTGGACCGCTGGCAGGGCGGCATGCTGACCAACTTCCAGACGATCAAGAAGAGCCTCCGCCGGATGGAGACGCTTCAGCGTCAGGAGCAGGACGGCACCACGGCACAGCTCAAGAAGAAGGAGCGGCTCATGCGCTCGCGCGAGCTTGAGAAGCTCGACCGCGTGCTCGGCGGCATTGCCCACATGGTGAAGCTCCCCGGCGCACTGTTCATCGTCGACATCAAGCGCGAGCACATCGCGGTGGATGAGGCGAAGAAGCTCGGCATCCCAGTCATCGCGCTCGTGGACTCCAACGTGGACCCGAACCTCGTGGACTACCCAATCCCGGCCAACGACGACGCCATGCGGTCGGTCGCGCTGTTCACGCGCGTCATCGCGGACGCCGTGGCCGAGGGCACCAAGTCCGCCAAGATCGAGGCGGACCTCGCGAAGGCGGAGGCCGAGAGCCGTCTCGCCGACGAGGTCAAGGAGGCCGCGAAGCCGGACACAGAGCCCGAGGAGGCGCCCAAGAGCATGGCCGAGGCTGAGCAGGAGGCCGCCTCCGAAGAGGCCGCCCCGGAGTCCACCGAGGCGTAGCGCCCCGACCCTTCCTCTCTCGCGGGGAAGCGGGGCGCGTCCCCCTTCCCCGTTTTCGTTTTCCCCTGCGGCAGGCCGCCCGGCCCCGCATCCCGCCTCGGTACCGAGGCGGACGTACTCAACCCCCAACGACAACATGGCGATCACCGCTCAGGACGTCAAGCGCCTCCGCGAGGCCACCGGCGTCGGCATGATGGACTGCAAGAAGGCTCTCGTGGAGACCGACGGCGACTTCGACGCCGCCATCGAACTCCTCCGCAAGAAGGGCCAGAAGGTCGCCGCCAAGCGCGCCGACCGCGACGCCACCGAGGGCGTCATCGCGACGGCCACCACCGACGACGGCGCCACAGCCGCCCTCGTGGAGGTCAACTGCGAGACCGACTTCGTGGCCCGCAACGACGACTTCGTCGCCTTCGCGCAGAGCGTGGCCGACCTCGCGCTGGCCGAAGCCCCCGCAGACCGCGACGCGCTCCTCGCGCTCTCGCTCGGCGGCCAGACCGTGGAGCAGGCCATCACCGAGAAGACCGGCCAGATCGGCGAGAAGATCGACGTGCGCCGCGTGGCGGTCCTCTCGGCCGACGGCGGTCAGGTCGTGGGCTACATCCACCCCGGCGCCAAGCTCGGCGTGCTCGTCGAGATGACGGGCGACGGCGACCTCTCCGAGGCCGGGCGCGATGTAGCGATGCAGGCCGCCGCGATGAACCCGGTCGCTGCTCGCCGCGAGGACGTCCCGCAGGAGGTCCAAGACAAGGAGCGCGAGATCGGCCGCGAGCAGGCTCGCGCCGAGGGCAAGCCCGAGCAGATCCTCGACAAGATTGCCGAGGGCAAGCTGAACCGCTACTTCAAGGACAACGTGCTCGTGGAGCAGCCCTTCGTGAAGGACTCCTCCATGACGGTCCAGAAGATGCTGCAGAGCAAGGGCGCCGAGCTGGTCCGGTTCGTCCGCTTCGCGCTCGGCGGATAGCACGCCCGGTCCGCCTCGGTGCTGGCATCGGCACCGAGGCGGGCGGTGACATCCCCGAAGGCCCGCTCGGCACTGTGCCGGGCGGGCCTCGTCATGTCCGCTCGTCGCGTCTGCTGAGAGACCCGGACGTGCGCCCGCCGCAGGAAGCCGGATGGCGCATTGCGGCCGGGTCTTGTCCGCCTCGGTGCGCCTGCGCATCCGCCGAGGCGGGCGTGGCCCTTGACAGCCTTCGATTCGGTTCGTACTCTTGCTTCGAACTGAATCGAAGGTCGGCATGCGCAACCCCATCACGCCCCTCGGTGGGACCGAGATGGAGATCCTCCGCGAGGTGTGGTCTCTCGGTCGCGCCTCGGCCCGCGCCGTCCACGACCGGATCGCCACGCAGCGCGACGTGGCCTACACGACGGTCACGACGGTCATGAAGAACCTCGCGGACAAGGGCTACCTCACGTTCGAGCGCGAGGGGACCTCGTTCGTCTACACGGCCGCCCGACCTGCCGACGAGGTCCGCCGGTCGCTTCTTTCAACGGTCGTGGACAAGGTCTTCGGCGGCTCCGCTCGGACGCTCATCCAGGCGCTTGCCGGGCACGAGTCGCTCACCGAGGCGGAGCAGGCCGAGGTCCGGCGTCTGCTGGATCAACTCGGAACGTCCGAGGACGCCGATGCCTGATCTTGCCTCGCTTCTCGCCGATCTCGGAGCCGCCTCGGTCCGGGCGTTCTGGCTTCCGGTCTTCGCGTGGACGGTCCTCTCGCTCGTTCTGGAAGGGGGGCTCCGCCTCGGTCGGGCGTCGGCGCGAATGGGGCTGAAGGTGCGAGGTGCGCTCGTGGCGTTGCTCCTGGCGATGCTCGTGGCGCCGCCCATCCTCGCGCAATGGATGCCGTCGGTCCGGTCGGTCGCTCCGGCCCCACCGTCCGGTGGTGTGGATGCTCCCACCGAGGCGGGTGTGGTTACTCCGCTCGCGGACTCGGTCCTCCGGGACGCGCCCGCCCTCACGCCGGGCGTCCTCGACGTGATGCTCGGACTTGCCGTCGCGGCGGCGGTGCTGTCGGCGGTACTCGCGTTGGGTGTGCTGATCGGGGGTGTCCTCTGGCTGCGCCGCTACCAGCGCACCCTCGGCGCTGCGGCTGATCCGGTGGCGGCGGATGCGCGCGAGGTAGCGGCGTCCTTTGGCCTGCGCCGGTCCCCACAGATCCTCGTGGCAGAGCCCGCCTCGGGTCCGTTCACGGTCGGCTGGTGGCGGCCGGTGGTGGCGGTGCCGCCGGACCTGAACGGCGAGCCCCTTCGCCTCGCGCTGGCGCACGAGATCGCGCACGTCCGCGAGGCGCACTACGGGTGGAGCCTTGCTGAGCGCGCCGTGCGGGCGCTGTTCGTGTGGCATCCGCTCGTCCATGTCCTCGGCCGAGGCCTCGCGCTGGACCGGGAGCGCGCCGCCGATGCCGCCGTGCTCCGTCGCTGGCCGGACCGCGTCCAGACCTACGGCCACCTGCTCCACGCCATCGCCTCGCGTCCGTCTCCGGCGCTCGCGCTCGGCGGCGCCTCGTCTCCGCTCATTCACCGCCTTCATGCCATGACCCATCGTCGTCCTGATCGTCCCCGCCTCGCGTTCCTCGCGGGCGCCCTCGTGCTGTCCGCGCCTCTTCTGATGGCCGCCGCTGCTGTGCCCGATGCGCAGGCCGTGACCGTACAAGAGGCGGTTTCCGCCTCGGTGGTCCCCCCCTCGGCCGATTCCCTTGAGGCCCACATCCAGAGGCGGATCGTTCGCAACCAGAACGGGGACATCCGCCTCGAACTCGTGCTACGGCCGGGGACGCCTCGCGCCGTGGCACAAGCCATCGCCGACCACTACGCCGACGGCGATGCGCCGGGGACGCTCTGGGTGACGGGATCGGGCGCGCGGATCGAGCGCGAGGGCCTTCGCGAGGGTGTCGTTCCGCCACCGCCCCCTCCAGCGGTCGCTCCAGTGGCCCCCCCAGCAGCTCCGTCTGCCCCGGAGCCCCCACCGCCGCCTGCTCCAGAGCCCCCACCCGCTATCGCCCCTCCGCCTCCGCCTCCGGCGGCGATCGAGCCACCGACCTCCCTCCAGGACCTGGAGCGTGAGGCGGCGATTCTCCGCGAAGAGCTGCTGGCCGTCGAGCGTGACCTGGAGAAGTTGCATGCATCCCCCGGCGACTCACGCGCGGAGGCCACCCTGCGTCACACGGAGTTGACCACGCGCCGCGATGTGATCGCGAATCAGTACCGGATGACGCTCCATCAGCTCGAACGCCTCCGTCTGCAGCGCCTGCTACGAGAGGGGGGCGATTCCGAGTAGAGTCCTCTCTCACAGAACGGCCCGCCCGGCACGATGCTGGGCGGGCCGTTGTCCGTCAGGGAGTCCGCCTCGGTGCGTCCGCCTCGGCACCGAGGCGGGCGAAGTTGCGCCCTACTCCCGAGCGAGGCCCACGAACACTCGGTTGGACGACTCCGTGCTCAGCCACACGAGGTCCTCGCGCGCGTCGCCGTTGAAGCGACCCGCGAACGGCCGGTAGCCACCCCACGCGATGCCCGCCTCGGGGTGGACCTGCGGGACGCGGGTGGCGTCGTCCAGACCCGCCTGCCCCGCTTGCCCGAGGAGCACGAACGTCTTGTTCGTCACGCCGTCGAGGATCATCAGCACGAGGTCGTCGATGGCGTCGCCGTTGACGTTGGCCCGGACGGAGTGCGTGAGGCGCGGATCGCTGTCCGCGAGCAGGTTCACTCGCTGATAGTTGCTCGCGTTCGAGAGGGAGAACCCGTTCCCCAGGCCGTACGCGCGGTGGATGGCCGTCCCCACGTTGTTCGGGTACAGGATGTCTCCGCGCCCGTCGCCTCGAAAATCCCCCGTGACCTGGAGACCGGTGTAGTTCCCCCACCCCGAAACAGGAAAGATCTGGACGGGGCTGTAGAGGCCCGTGTACGGGGCGCCGGGCGTCCGGCTGGGCTTCGCAGCCGTGTGATGCACCACGTTGTCGGTACCGAGCGCGCTCCACACGAGGTCCTCGCGGCCGTCTCCCGTGTGGTCCAGCGGGAGCAGGGTGTATCGGTCCCAGCCGCCGCCGCTCGTGAGTGTCTGGCCGACGGAGCTAGCGGTGTCGAACGTGCCGTCTCCGTTGGCGAAGAAGACCCAGACACGGTTGAGGCTGTTGGCGCGGTTCATCACGAGGTCGTCGGCGCCGTCGCCGTCCACGTCTGCGAGAGTGGGCTCGTAGCCGGTGTTCCACCCCGACTCGACTCGGGTCTGAGGTGCCTCCAGCGTGAACCCGCCTCCAGCCCATCTCGCGACGACCATCGTGAGGGTGTTGGCGCCGGGCTCCACCCAGACGAGGTCCAGGTCACCGTCGCCGTCCACGTCGCCCGTTCGGAATCGGAAGTTCGTCCACGGCACCGAGGCGGTGCCGGTCAGCGTCGGGCTGAGCGAGAAGCCGCCGGAGCCATCGCCGAGGGCCGCGACGGTCTGGTTGCCCATCACGCCGGTCCGGTTGAACACGAGGTCATCGATGCCGTCGCCGTTCACGTCGCCCACGGCGCGGCCGCCCACGTCGGGCGCGAAGGGGAGCGCGAGCGTCTGCCGGGGGAGGAACTCGTAGGTGCCCGGTGTGGCCTGGCGGGCGTCGCAGGTGCGGATGGTGTAGTCCGTCGCCTCGGTGACGGCCGCGATGGAGTTGTCGCCGAGATTGCGGAACGTGTAGGAGAGCGGCGAGGCGGACGAGAGCGGCGCGTCCTCGGTGAAGTAGTCCGCCCAGTTGCCGGAGCGGATGATGGACAGGGTCGCCTCGGCGTTGCCGCCGAAGGAGGTCACGGTGATCTCGGAGTTCTGGAGGAGCGTCCGCTGCCGCGCCGAGAGGTTGGCCTCCACGTTCCCGCCGATGCCGTTGTAGGCGGCCTGGAGCGTGGCGCGCATGTCGGTCTCGCTGGCCGTGGAGGTCATCGTGAACATCATCATGCGCCCGTAGACCACCTCGGAGACGTACACCGGCAGATTGTTGGGCCCGATGACGCCTCGGTCCTGAAGCGCCTGGAGGCGATCCGGCGTGAAGGCCTCCGAGAAGAACGAGGCCGGGTCCGCTGCGGGGCGCTCCACGGCCACGGTGTACATCCGCTGCGTGAACTGCACCGCGATTGTCGTCTCCGATGCGTCCTGCTGGTACGATCCCGAGGCGGAGCCGCTGAAGTTGAGGTAGCTCCCGGACAAGCTGGCTTCCAGCGCGAACTGCCGCTCGGAGTGGTACGTCTCCATCGTGAACTCGATGGAACTGGGCGCGGAGAGACCGTCCTGGACCGCGTTGCCGATGATGTCGCCTCGGGCGTTCTCCACCTCGGCCTGGTTGGGAGTGACGGTGCGGAAGTTGGGGCCGTTGGGGTTGGCGACGTCCGGGATGGAGATGCGGAGGGGCGTCCGCTCCGGGATGGTCAGGGCGTCCACGCTGCCCACCACGTAGCTCCCGCCCTGGACGAACGCACCGGGGTAGAGCACGGAGCGGTCTGGATCGTAGATGACCACCTTCTGGGGCGTGTCTGCGATGGAATAGGGCGTGCTGGTGCAGGTGTAGGTCACGTCCTCCAGGAGCGACGTGGAGCCGTCGTCTTCCACGACCTCCACGTCCAGTGTGACAGGGGCTTCTTCCACGGCGGCCCCAGTGGGCGTGGGCGGCTGCTCCTGAACGTCTGGCCGGAACTCCGCCCAGGACGGGAGGCCCTGGAAGTACTCCGAGACAGAGCCGTCCACGGGCGGAGGCCCGGTGGTGGGACCGCCGGAGTCACAGGCGGCGAGGAGGAGAGCGAACGAGAGGGCGAGAGCAACACGCATGGGGCTGGAGATCGGGTGGCTACTTCCAGACGCACCACCTGCGTCCCGATCCGGTCACGCCCGCCTCGGTGCATGCGCATCGGCACCGAGGCGGGGCGATGGGAGCACCGAGGCGGGCAACGCCAGACACAGAACGGCCCGCCCGGCATCGCGCCAGACGGGCCGTTTCCACGGGTGGGACAGAGGTCAACTCGCGGAGGCGGAATAGCGCAACTCCACGCGGCAGTTGGAGCCGTCCGACAGCGTGATCCGCTGGCTACCGGTGGGACTGAACTGACCGTTCGAGACCGTGTGGCGGCTGGTGTCCGTAACGTCGAGGTCGTCGGCCGAGGTGGCGTCCCGCTCAACGGCGTAGAAGCTGACCTCGAAGTCGGCGTCCGCGCCGTCTGGAACGGTGAACTCCGTCGGGCTGCCCGACACTCCGACGGAGGTGCCCGTGTTGGCCGCGAAGTCCCGGTCGAGGACGGTCTCCCGCGTCTGCGTCCCGTCGATGTCGGCCGAGACCTCGACCTCGAACCGGAAGTCCCCCGTGTTGGAGCCGCCGATCTCGCAGTCCTCGATGATCTGGATGCGGCCGGACCAGTCGAAGGAGACCGTGAGCGGGTCGGGGTCCGGGCCGGGATCCGGGTCGGGGCCATCGCCGGGGTCGGTCATGTCGCAGGCGGTGAGTGCGAAGGGGACGAAGAGCACAAGGAGGGCGCGATGGAGAGCCGTCATGGGGCCGTGGGGCTGGTGAAAGGGGGGCATGTCCAGACGCACGGTCCCCTGGGACATCCGATCATCCGCCCGCCTCGGTGCCGAGGTGGCTAGATCAAAGAGCAGCCCGGCTCTACCTTCTCCGTACTCCTCGTCGCTCACGTGCCCTCTCCCGACGTCACCGCGCTTCTCGCCGACCTCCGCGCAGGCGATCCTGCCGCGGTCGATGCCATCCTGCCGCACGTCTACACCGAGCTGCAGGACATGGCGCACCGGCAGCTTCGCGGCGAGCGCGACGGGCACACGCTCAACACGACCGCGCTCGTCCACGAGGCCTACCTCAAGCTCGTCCGGCAGGACCGCGCCGACTGGCAGAACCGCGCCCACTTCCTGGGGGTGGCGTCCCTCGCGATGCGGCGCATCCTGATCAACTACGCCAAGAAGCGCAGTGCCGAGAAGCGCGGCGGCGGCGCGGTGCTCGCCACCTTCGAGGAAGGGCAGGTGGGCCGCGTCACGCGCACGGACGACCTCCTCGCGCTCGACGAGGCGCTGGACCGCCTCGGGGAGCGCTCCGAGCGACAGGCGCGCGTGGTCGAGATGGCCTTCTTCGGCGGCCTCACCCAACCCGAGATTGCCGAGGCGCTGGGCATCTCCGAGATCACCGTCCGACGCGATTGGCGCGTGGCGCGGGCCTGGCTGAGCCACGCGCTCCGCGAATGACCGGACGCGGCGCCGAACGGTGCGTCTCCCGGTAGGCGCTTCCGCCCCCTCCGCCTCGGTGCACCCACGGACCCACCGAGGCGGGCCGACTTCCCCCGAGCGATGGCCGAGATCACCAACCGCTGGACTCGCATCCAGACCCTGTTCGAGGACGCCCTGGACCGCCCGGAAGACGAGCGGTCCGCCTGGCTTCGCGTCCAGTGCGGGGACGACCCGGCGCTGTACCGCGAGGTGGAGGCCCTGCTGGACGGCGACCGCGTCCAGCACCCGATGTTCGCTGGGAGCGCTGCGGATCTCCTCACCAGCACCGACGCCGCCCTCACCGACCTGTTGCCCTCGCGCGAGGGCGAGCGCGTGGGCGCCTGGGTCCTCGGCGAGCGCATCGGCGAGGGGGGAATGGGCGCCGTCTACCGTGCCGAGCGCGCCGAGGCAGACGGCGGCTTCCGCCAGACGGCCGCGCTCAAGCTCGTCAAGCCGGGGATGGACTCGGCCGCCGTGCTGGCCCGCTTCCGCGCCGAGCGGCAGATCCTCGCGCGGCTCCAGCATCCGGGCATCGCGCGGCTGCTGGACGGGGGGCTCACCGAGGCGGGCCGCCCCTTCTTCGCGATGGAGTTGGTGGACGGCGAGCCCATCACGGACGCCTGCGACGCGCGTCGGCTGTCCGTCTCCGCCCGCCTCGGTCTCTTCGTGACGGCCTGCGAGGCGGTCCGGTACGCGCACCGCCAGCTCGTCGTCCACCGCGACCTCAAGCCGAGCAACCTCCTCGTCGTGGAGACGCCGGAGGGCCTGCGACCGGTCCTGCTGGACTTCGGCATCGCGCGGCTGCTGGGCGCCGAGAGCGGCGACGACCTGACGCGCACCGGCCAGCGCGTGCTGACGCCCGCCTACGCGGCCCCGGAGCAAGTGCGCGGCGAGTCGCCCACGACCGCGACGGATGTCTACGCCCTCGGCGGGCTGCTCTACCGTCTCCTCTGCGGCGAGGCCCCCCTCGACACGCGCGATCGTCTACCTCACGAGGTGGAGACGGCCATCCTGACCGCGCCGCCGCGGCGCCCCAGCGACCGCGTCACCGAGGCGGGCGCCCTCGCGCGAGGGACCTCCGCCTCGGTGCTGGCCCGGAGGCTGCGCGGCGACCTCGACACGATCTGCCTCACGGCGCTTGCGAAGGAGCCCGAGCGTCGCTACGGCTCCGCCGCCGAACTCCTCACCGATATCCAGCGCCACCTCGATGGCCTGCCCATCCAAGCCCGTCCGGCCACGCGTGCGTACCGCGTGCGGAAGTTCGTGGAGCGGCACCGCGCGGGCGTCCTCGGCACCGCCGCCGCCGTGGTGGCCCTCGTGGCGGTGACCGGCGTCTACACCACACGGTTGGCCGCCGAGCGCGACCGGGCCGAGAGCGAGGCCCGGCGCTCGGAAGAGGTTGTGTCGTTTCTCCAGGACCTGATGCTCGGCGCGAGTCCGTACGAAGCGCCGGGCGAAGAGCTGACCGCGCGGGAGTTGCTGGACCGAGGCGCCGAGCGCATCGGTGACCTTGGCGACGAGCCCGAGACGCAGGCTGCGCTCCAGGTCCTTATCGGCGATGTCTACGCGGACCTCGGCCGTCCCGAGGATGCCATCCCGCTCTACCGCGAGGCCCTCGCGACCCGCCGCGACGAGGGGCTGTCCGTGGACGCGGCCAACACGGCGCGCCAACTCGGCCGAGCGCTCCGCGACACCGAAGAACGGGACGAGGCCGAGCAGTACCTCCGCACGGCGCTCTCGGAGTTGGAGGCCCTCCCCGGTGCCGACCCGGTCGACATCGCCCTCACGCAGCGCCACCTCGGGTCCTTTCTCCGCGACGGCGGCGACTACGAGGCCGCGGAGGCGCTCTACCGCGAGGCCCTCGCGACGGTCCGACGCGAACGGGGCCCGGACGATCCCCTCGCGAACGATATCGCGACCAGCCTCGTGGTCGCCCTTCGCGCGATGGACCGCCTGCCCGAGGCGGCCGACCTGATGGAGGAGGTCATCGCCTCGGACCGACGAACCCTCGCGCCCGACGACCCGTCGATCGCGTTTTCCCTCGTCATGTACTCCACGCTCCTCGGCCGCGCCGACCGAGGCGAGGAGGCCGTCGAGGCGGCGCGCGAGGCGCAGCGCCGCTTCGAGGCGATCCACACCGACCCGACCCATCCCGACCTTGCCTCCAGCCTTCAGGGCGTCGCCATCGCGCTGCACGCCAACGGGCAACTCGCCGAGGCGGACGCGATGTTCACCGACGCCGTGGACCGGATGGCGGTGGCCTACGGCGAGACGGACGTGCGCGTCCTGACGGCACTCAAGGGCCACGCCGTCCTCAAGGAGGAGCGCGATCAGCCCGATGCCGCCGCCGCCCTCTTCCGCCGGGCCGCGACCGCCGCTGAGGCCCTGCCTCGCCAGCAGGCCATCCTCCTCTCGTACCTCGCGGACAACCGCGCCCGCGCCGCGGACTGGGACGCCTCCACGGATGCGCTGGAGCGGTCCATCGCGCTCTTGGAAAAACACGGCTCGGACGACGATCTCACCACCGTCGTCTCCGACTGGGCCATGGCCGCACGCGAAGGGGGCCGACCGGATCTCGCAGACGCAGCCCCCGGCCGGTATCTGGAGGCGCCGTAGTCGCCTCGGTCCGGCCCGCCTCGGTGCCTCCGCGGCCGGACCGAGGCGGGGCAAGACGTGGCCTGCGGTCGCCTCCCGCGCGTACCTTCGGAGCCGCTCTCCCACGCCTCTCGCCGATGCCCGCCTCCGACCTCCGGTACCGTCGCGTTCTGCTCAAGCTCAGCGGCGAAGCCCTCCTCGGTGGGCGCGAGTTCGGCATCGACCACGGGATCCTGGATCGGTACGCGCGCGAGGTCAAAGAGGCCGTGGACGAAGGCGCCGAGGTGGCCCTTGTCATCGGAGGAGGCAACATCTTTCGGGGCGTCTCGCCGCAAGGCGCGAAGATGTCCAGCCGGGCCCATGCGGACTACATGGGCATGCTCGCGACGATGATCAACGCGATGGCGCTCCAAGACGCGCTGGAGGCCGTCGGGCTGGACACGCGGCTCGTCTCCGCCATCGAGATGCAAGAGATCGCCGAGCCGTTCATCCGCCGCCGCGCCATCCGGCACCTGGAGAAAGGTCGCGTGGTCATCTTCGGTGCGGGCACCGGCCACCCGTACTTCTCCACCGACACCGCCGCCGCCCTTCGCGCCGCGGAGATCGACGCGCAGGTCATCCTCAAAGGCACCCGCGTGGACGGTGTGTTCACGGCCGACCCCGAGACGGACGCGAGTGCGCAGCGGTTCGGGGCGGTCCACGGCGGCGAGGTCATCCAACGCGATCTCAAGGTGATGGACCTGACCGCGGTGACTCTCGCGAAGGAGGGCGGTCTGCCCATCTTCGTCTTCAACATGAACACGTCCGGCAACCTCCTCCGCGTGCTTCGCGGCGAGGACGTCGGGACGCTCGTCCACTGGGACGGTGACGCCGAACCGGTCGCCCTCGCGGACGCCCCCGCCGCCTAACCCCCGCCTCCGATGATCGACGATCTCCTCACGCTGATTCTCGACGACACCCGCGATCAGATGCGGCACTCGCTCGAGCACCTCGCTTCTGAGCTGGACACCATCCGGGCGGGTCGCGCCAACCCGGCCATACTGGACGGCGTCCGGGTGGAGGCGTACGGGTCGCAGATGCCGCTCAATCAGGTCGCGAGCGTCAGCGCGCCTGCGGCGGATCTCCTCGTGATCCAGCCGTTCGACCGGGGGACGCTGGGCGAGATCGAGCGGGGCATCCACGCGGCCAACCTCGGGCTCAACCCCACCAACGATGGCACGCTGATCCGCATCGGGATCCCGCCGCTGACCGAGGAGCGCCGCCGCGAACTCGCCAAGACCGCCAAGTCCCGGACGGAGGACGCGAAGATCTCGATCCGCAACGTCCGCCGGAACGCCAAGAGCGAGATCCAGAAGACCGCGAAGGCGGAGTCGCTCTCGGAGGACATGGAGTACGAGGCCGAGGCGACGCTCCAGACCCTGACCGACGAGATGAGCGGCAAGGCCGAGGCGATGCTGGCGCGCAAGGAGAAGGACATCATGTCCGTCTGATCCCGCCTCGGTGCGGAGACACAAGGGGCACGGATCGCCGCGTCGGGGGTGAACCGATGGGGCATCCGTGCAACTCGCGCCGGACCCCGACCGCCTCGGTACCGAGGCGGAGAGAGCCGGGCACGGATCGGCCCGGGCGGTCTAGCTTGGAGTGTCCTCGCTGCTTCGCCCATGGCCCCCGCCCTCGCCACCGCCTGGTGGCTCGACCGCGCCGACGATCTGTGTGACCTCGCAGCGGCCAGCACGCCCCGCTACGTCTACGCCGCCGACGTGCTCCGGCGTCAGGCTCGCGCGCTCCGAGGGCTCGGCGTGTTCGACCGCGTGCTCTACGCCGTCAAGGCGAACGCC
>JBCCPW010000027.1:0-15636 GCA_039024735.1 Bacteroidota bacterium | reverse complement strand
GCGCTCGTGGGGCTCGTCGGCGCCCGGCTGCGTCCCGCGCGGCGTCTCGCGATGCAACGGGTGGCGGGCGTGCTGGTCATCGCGATGGGCGTTCTGACGGTGGCCCGAGGCGCGCACGCCCTCGCGGCCCCGTCCGGTGGTCACGACGGTCACGCCACAGAGCTTCTGTGCGGGACGCCTTCCGACCCGAGCCCGTAGCCGCTCGTCGGGGTCAGAACGGGAGCAGGAGCACGAGCAGCGCGAGGAGCCCGAGGGCAATCGCAACCGCGAGGAGCCCCACGGAGACAACCAGCGTGGCCGTGTCGGTAACGGCCTCCTCGCGCTCGTGGAGCGGGATGAGGTCCTGTTCGCGCTCCCGGACCCGGCGGTCGTGGTCCCGCTGCTTGCGCTCCGCGAGGCGGGCCGCGTCCATGCCCTTCCGGAAGCTGTCCACCGCAGCGTCCGCCGCCGGATAGAACCGGCCGTACTTGCTCCACGCGGTGGCCCCGTCACCGAGGCGGGCACGGACGCGCCACAGCAACCGATGCCCCGCCGCCGGGACCAGCCCGGGCAGAGCGAGTTCGGTGGCGCCTCCCGCGTCCAGTGCGAGCACCTCACGCGAGAAGTCTGCGTGGGGGGACAGTTCCACGTCGTAGGCAACGGCCCCCGGGACGCCGGACCATCGCAGGGAGGTCGTGACGGCGTCCACCACTTCGCCACCGAGAGGTGCCAGAGGGTGCGGCGCGGGCGCCTCCGCACCGGGCATCTCGGAACGGTCGGGCGTCCCGAAGCCCGGCACGGCGGACCAGTCCAGCGGCGGCGCCCCGGTGAGCGCGTCGCCCGACGCGTAGGGCCACACGGGAGCAGGCGGACGCTCGGGAAGCGGCTCGGGGCCACGGGGACGCCGCCTCTCTTTGGCCTCCTCGGTGCGCTGCCTCTCGATATGCACGGCGGTCTCGCGAGCGGCCGTCTCCAGATCCTCGTAGGTCCCGGCCACGAATTGGGCCGGGGCACTCCAGGGCCCGTCTCCGCTCCGCACCCACCAGAGGCTTGGGCCGGGTGGAAGCGCATCGGCCAGGGTGGTCACCGTCGTACCGAGGCCGTCGATCTCGACCAGCGACTCGCCCGGATCGGACGCCGCCGCGACCCGGAGGGTAAACGGACCGGAGCCGGGTGGCGCGAGCCAGCGAAACGGCACGGCGTCCCGTGGCACGACAGCGCCATCCGTCGGTTCAACAGGCGTGGGCGCAGCAGAGGTAGCGGAGCGAACGGCAGGGGAATCAGGCATCGGAGGGGAGGTCATCGTCGTCCAGGAGAACGCGAAGGGCGGGGGTGTCCACGTCGTCGAACTGACCATCGCGGACGGCCCACCGGAAGGCGGCCACGCCGCCGAGCGCGAGCACGAGCGCGAGAGGCACGAGGACGTAGAGGACGTTCATGACGGATCCGCCGGACGACGGAACGAGGATTGGGTGATGGCGAGCCCGACGACGGCGAGCGACGACACGGGCATGGCGGCGGCCGCCACGAGGGGCGTCACGAGCCCTGCGACGGCCGCCGCGGCCCCGAGGGCGTTGTAGGCGAGCGAGAGCACGAGGAGGCGGCGAACGGTGCGCATCGTCGAGGCGGCACCGGTGAGGGCATCGCGGAGCGGCGCGAGGCCCCGGCGCGTCAGAAACAGATCGGCTGCGACGAGCGCGGCCGTGGTGCCCCCGCCGACGGCCGCCCCCACGTCGGCCTGCCGGAGCGCGGCGGCGTCGTTGACGCCATCGCCGACCATGAGCACCGAGGCGCCCTCGGCCTGGAGGGCTGCGATAGCCTCGCGCTTGGCCTCCGGCGAGACGCCCCCTCGCGCCTCCTCGATGCCGAGCACGCGGGCCACCGCCTGGACTGTCGCGGGATGATCGCCGGAGAGGAGATGAAGGGCCTTGCCTGCCTCGCGCAGTTCGCGGACGAGGCCGACCGCCTCGGGCCGGATCCGATCGCCGACCGCGCAGACGGCGGCCGGGTGCCCATCCACCGCGACCGCCACGGGCGTGTGCCCCGCCTCGGCCCACGTCGTCACGGCGCAGCGCCACGCCTCAGGCAGCGGACCGACCGCCTCGGTGATCCACGCCGGTCGCCCGACGGCCACATCGTGATGCCCGACGCGCCCTCTGATGCCCTGGCCCGCCACCGCCTCCACGTCGGAGACACGACCCGGCCCTACGCCTCGTGCCCGGACGAGCGCTTCCGCGACGGGGTGCGTCGCGAGGGCATCCAGCGTGGCGGCGAGGTCGAGCGCGGCCTCGTCGCCGCGCCACTCCGCGAGCGCCATGCGGCCTTCGGTGAGCGTCCCGGTTTTGTCCAGCACGACGGTGTCCACCTCCGGGAGCCGCTGGAGCGCCCCCTCGGCCTTGACGAAGATGCCCGCCCGCGCGGCGCGGCCCTGCGCGACGGCCATCGCGAGAGGCGTCGCCATGCCGAGCGCACACGGGCACGTGACGACGAGCAGCGCGACGAGATGGGCGGGGGCCTGCGCGGGGTCCAGCACCATCCACAGCCCGAGGGTCAGCGCCGCGAGTCCGAGCACCGCAAGCACGAACGCGCCCCCCACGCGGTCGGCCCACAGCACAACGGGTGCCCGTCCGGGGTCGCCGCGCTCCACCCACGCGAGGAGCCGCCCCACCCGCGTCTCGTCCCCCACCGCCCGAACCCGAATGCGGAGCGGCGCGGTTAGGTTGGTGGTACCGGCTTCCACGAGGCCGCCCTCCGAGACAGGCTCGGGGCGGGCCTCGCCGGTCAGCGCGGCGCGGTCCACGCGGCTCGCCCCGGTCTCCACGGCACCATCCACGGGCACCACCTCGCCCGCGGGCACCTCCACCACGTCACCGAGGCGGAGGGCCTCCACCTCCACCGTCTCTACGCCCGCCTCGGTCACGCGGCGGGCCACGCGAGGCACGAGCGCGAGGAGCCGGTCGCTGGCCTCGGCCGCGAGCCGACGGCTGCGGAGTTGGAGCCATCGCGCCGTGAGCAGCGCCGCGATCAGCACGGCGATGGAATCGAACCAGACCTCTCCCCTGCCGGTCAGCGTGGCCCAGGTGCTGTGGGCAAACCCCACGGCGATTCCCAGCGAGATGGGCGTGTCCAGGTGGAGCCGCCGGAGGTCTCGCGCCCGCCACGCGAGACGCAGGGACGCCCACGCCCGCTGGAAGAACGGCGCGGCGCCGTAGCCCACGGCGGGGACGGCCAGCGCGAGGCTGAACCACCGGGCCGCCTCGGCGAGAGGCCCCGTCGCGCCGGAGTACAGCGCGAAGGCGACCAGCATCACGTTGCCCGCCAGCGCCCACGCCACCCCGACCCGGACGAGCAGGCGCCGCTCGGCGTCGCTGGCCTCGCCCGCAGCGGGCTGAGACGGACGCGCGGCGTACCCGAAGCGCGCCAGCCATCGCGCCACGTCCCCGAGGCGGACGCGGCCGGGATCGACGGTCACCGTCAGGCGGGCTCGCGCGAGGTCGAGACGGGCCGAGGCGACCCCGTCCAGTTCGTACGGCAGGCGCTCCACGAGCCACACGCACGCGGCACAATGGACCCCGTCCACATACAGCGTGGCCTCGCGGCAGCCGTTCCCTGCCTCGGTGGCCTCCGCGAGGGCCTCGGGCCGGTCCAGTTCGGCGAGCACCAGGGCCTCGGGGCTCTGCGCCCGTCGGGCCGGTCGCGCGGACGGCGCGACGGTGCGGAGCCGGTCGAAGGCCGCCTCGAAGCCCGCCTCGGCGAGGGCATCGCGGACGATGGCGCAGCCCGTGCAGCAACACGGCTCCCCTGCCCCACTCCACGCGGGTCGCTTCCCGACCGGCAGCCCGCAGTGGACACACGCCGTCTCGGGCGACGGCACCACGCGGGCCCGCTCGGGGGGCGCCTCGGGCACGAGAGCGGCGGCCCTCATGAGGCGGGCTCCTCCGTCACCGTCAGGATGCGCGCCCCGCCGTCTGACTTCGCCGCGACCACCGTCACGACCACCATCGCGATGCTGATCGCGAGCAGGAAGAGGATGAACCCCGGCCACGCGATGCGGCTCGGGATGAGAGGCGGGCGACGCTCGGGAGCGCTCATGAGATGGATGCAGGCTGCGCGGCCAGATTCCCACCCAGCGGGAGCCCCGGGCGACCGCGACGGCCCACACGCGAGGCCGTCCGTCCCCGACACGCTGTACCGGGGAATCCCCTACAAGCGTGCCCCCGCCTCGGTGGCGCACCGAGACGGCCCTTCCGCTACTGGCTCGGCCCGAGCAGCGTGAACGGCGCCTCCTCGATGGTCCCGTCGGAGAACGTCAGCCGGACGACCGCCTCCCGGTCCGCGCGGCCCTCGAACACCTCCGGCTCGACGGTGATGACACCCGTCACGCGCGCCATCTCGCGGCTGGCCACCTCGATGGGCGGCGAGGCCGCGAGGCGGAGCGTCCCAGCCCCGGGCTCTGCCAGTTCCGCCTCGAACGTCGCCGCGCTCGCCGTCTGGTTGCGGACGCGCAGCGTGATGCGGTTGACGATCTGCCCGTCGGCCCGCTCAATGAACGGGTCACCCACCGCCCGGATCACGTCCACGTCGTACGCGTGGCGCGTCACCAGCGCGATGGAGAAGATGGCCGTCACCGCCACGAGGAGCAGGCCGTACGCCACCGTCCGCCCGCGCACCGGGCGCGTCGTGTCACCGTCCAGCGCTCGCTCGGACGTGTACCGGATGAGCCCGCGCGGAAGGTCCACGGCGTCCATGATGGAATCGCACGCGTCGATGCACTGCGTGCAGGCGATGCACTCCATCTGGAGGCCGTCGCGGATGTCGATTCCGGTCGGGCAGGTGCGAACGCACGCGCCGCAATCGATGCAGTCACCGAGGGGGGGGCGAGTCCCGTCCCGCTCCTCGGCGAGCTTCTTCTTTCCGCGCCGGGATCTCGGCTCGCCTCGGGTCGGATCGTACGAGACGATCATCGAGTCGGGGTCGAGCAAGACGGACTGGAAGCGCGCGTACGGGCACGTGATGGTGCACATCTGCTCGCGGAACACCCCGAAGTCGAACAGCACGAGTCCCGTCGTGAGGGTGGCGAGCACGAAGTAGCCCCAGTGCTCCGTCGGCGGCCCCGTCATCCACGTGAGCAGACGGTCCCACCCGACGAAGTAGGCGGTGAACGTGTGCGCGAGGAACGCGGAGATCGCGAGGTAGACGCCCCACTTCGCGGCCTTGCGCCACGCCTTGTCCATCGTCAGCGATCCAGCGTCCCGCCGCGCTCGGACGTGCTCGGGTCCCTCGATGAACCGCTCGATGGGGCGGTAGAGGAACTCGAGGTAGACCGTCTGCGGGCAGCCCCATCCGCACCAGACGCGCCCGAGGAGGGCCGTCAGCAGCGCGATGGACACCAACGCCGCGATCCCGAGGAGGAGCAGAAGGAAGGTGTCGGTCGGGTAGAACGTGAACCCGGCGATCGTGAACTCGCGCGCGGCCACGTCGAGCAGAAGCGCGGGCCGCCCGCCGATGCGGATCCACGGCAGCGCGACGAAGAACGCGATGAGCGCCCACCCGACGATGCGGCGCCACCGCCAGAACCGCCCGGTCGACGGCGTCGGGTAGAGCCAGCGCCGCGAGCCGTCGTTGCGGAGCGTGGAGAGGACCTCCTCGGGGCTGTCGAGGATGGCGACGTTCTCAGCCGGGACGAAGGCGGTCACAACACGCGAGGGGTCCGCCTCGGTACCGAGGCGGGGGCAGTCGGGAGGTTAGAGAGCGATGGGGGTGCGCTCTCCCTGTGGCGCCTTCGCACCCGGTGGGTTCGTGCCCTGGATGGAGTAGACGTACGCCATCACCTCGGCGCGCTCCTGGTCGCCGAGTTGGTCCTGCATCGCGGGCATCCCCTGCTCCGGGAAGCCCTCCGCGATGGAAGTCCACAGCTGCTGCGGCTCGGCCCCGTGGAGCCAGAACGCGTCGGTGAGGTTCGGGCCGATGGTGCCCTCGCCCTGCTGGCCGTGGCACGCCGCGCACACCGCCCCGAAGTGGACGGCACCCGCGACGGCCATGTCGGCGTCGCTGGCGTACTCGCGGAGCGCCCCCTCGTCGGTCTTGAAGGCCGGACCGGTGGAGGCGTACGCGAGGCGGACAGCCTCTAGCTCCTCGCCCGCCTCGGCGAAGTCGTCGCCGTAGTCGTCGATCCAGTCGAAGACGTGGACGCCGAGCATGTAGACCGGCGCGAAGAGGACGCAGGCCCAGAAGATGGCGACCCACCAGCCCGGCATCGGGTTGTCGTATTCGCGGATGCCATCGTAGGTGTGCCCCTGGATGACGCGATCCATCGTGCCTTCCGGAGCGGAGGCTGCGGCAGGAGGGACGGCCGAGGCGGTACCGGGAGGGCGCGAGGGCGGTCCGGCGGCTTGGGGGGCGCCGGTCGGAGGAGGGGGTCGGTCAGGCATCGTCTCGGGGAAAGAACTCTGGCGCATCGTTGAGCGGCTGGCGCTTGATGCGCTCGCGGGTGCCCTTCTTCATCGTGAAGGCGTAGATCACGACGAGCGCAAAGGCCACGACGAACGCCACGATGGCGACCTCGGCGAAGGCACCGGTTTGGAGCGCGCGGACGGTTTCTTTCCACATGGCGAGTCGGGTCAGAGGCGGGAATCAAGAGCCGCGACGTCGGAGCCGTCAGCTTCTTGCTCGATGGAGCGGGCACGGTCCACACCGAGGCGCTGGAGGTAGGCCACGAGGGCCGTGATTTCCTTGTCGGCCAGGCGGCTGGGCCCACCCTGGGCCTCCACCTCCGCCGCGATGGAATCGGCCTGGGCGCGCGCGTCCGCGATGGCGCTGGCGATCTCCGCCTCGGTGTAGGGCACCCCGAGGCGGCGGAGGCCGCGCATCCGGCTCGGGAGAATGTCCAGGTTCACCTGTGTCCGCAGCAGGTGCGGATATGGCGGCATGATGGAGCGGGGGCTCGTGGAGGTCGGCCGCTCCATGTGGCGGACGTGCCAGAGGTGCGGGTACTTGCCACCGAGGCGGGCGAGGTCGGGGCCGGTCCGCTTCGAGCCCCACAGGTGCGGCGTCTCGTACGCTCCCTCTTCCGGGGTGGAGAACGGGCCGTAGCGCATCTCCTCGTCCTGGAACGGACGCACCATCTGGCTGTGGCAGTTGTTGCAGCCCTCCGCGATGTAGAGGTCGCGGCCGACGAGTTCCAGCGGGGTGTACGGTTCGAGAGTGTCGAGCGGCTCCACCGCGCCGCCCACGAGGAACACAGGCGCGAACTCCACGACGGTCCCGACCAGGATGGCGAGCGTCGTGAGGATGGTGAAGACGAGGGGCCAGCCCTCCAGGCGGCGGTGGGCGCCGTTGGCTTTCAGGAAGCGCATGATGGGCGGGGGCTAGGCAAGAGCGGGAGCAGGCGAGTCCTGGCCGTCTCCTCCCGCCTCGGTGCCGAGGCGGGACGACGCGCGCGGCACGGCGACAGCTGGATCCGGGAGGTCCTTCGGCGCACGGCGGATGGTCTGCCACAGGTTGACGAGCAGGAACACGACGCCGAGCAGGTACATCGAGCCGCCGATGAGGCGGACCCAGTACATCGGGCGGACCTGCACGACGGTCTCCACGAAGTCCGGGTAGAGGAGCCGACCGGCGTCGTCGAAGGCGCGCCACATGAGCCCCTGCGTGATCCCCGAGGTGTACATCGCGAGGACGTAGAGCAGAATGCCGATGGTGCCGATCCAGAAGTGCCAGTTAGCCAGCTTCTGGCTCCACAGCGGGCGCCGCCACAGCTTGGGCACCAGCCAGTAGATCATCCCGAAGGTCATGAACCCGTTCCAGCCCAACGCGCCCGAGTGGACGTGCGCGATGTTCCAGTCCGTGTAGTGGCTCAGGGCGTTCACGGTCTTGACGCTCAGCGCCGGGCCCTCGAACGTCGCCATGCCGTAGAACGTGATCCCGACGACAAACATCTTGAGCACGACGCTGTCGCGGAGCTTGTGCCAGGCCCCTCGCAGCGTGAACAGGCCGTTGATCATGCCGCCCCACGAGGGCATCCAGAGCATCACGCTGAACACCATCCCGAGGGTCGCGGCCCACTCCGGGACGGCCGTGTACTGGAGGTGGTGCGGTCCGGCCCAGATGTAGATGAACACGAGGCTCCAGAAGTGCACGATGCTTAACCGGTAGCTGAACACCGGCCGCTCCGCCGCCTTCGGGAGGAAGTAGTACATCAGCCCCAGGAAGGGCGTCGTGAGGAAGAAGGCGACCGCGTTGTGACCGTACCACCACTGCACGAGCGCGTCCTGCACGCCCATGTAGATCGGGTAGCTCTTGAGCATCGAGACGGGCAGGGCGAGGCTGTTCCCGATGTGGAGCACCGCCACCGTCACGATGGTGGCGATGTAGAACCAGAGCGCCACGTACATGTGCTTCTCGCGGCGCTTCCAGAGCGTGCCGCAGAAGTTGACCGCGAACACGACCCACACCACCGCGATGGCGATGTCGATGGGCCACTCCAGTTCCGCGTACTCCTTGCTCGTCGTGATGCCGAGCGGAAGGGTGATGGCCGCCGCCACGATGATGCCCTGCCAGCCCCAGAAGTGGAACTTGGACATCGCGTCCGAGAACATCCGCGCCTTGCACAGCCGCTGGGTGCTGTAGTAGATGGCCGCGAAGATGGCGTTGCCTGCGAAGGCAAAGATGACCGCGTTCGTGTGGAGCGGGCGGAGCCGTCCGAAGGAGAGGTACTCGCCGAGGTTGGCTTCGGGGACCGGAAGCTGCAGCGCGAGGAGCGCGCCTACGAACATCCCGACGAACCCCCAGATGGACGTGGCGATGACGAACCAGCGGACAATCTGGTCGTCGTACTGGAACACCTCGAACCGGGCGTTGGCCTGCGGCGGAGGAGCGGGGAGAGTGGCGACGGCGGCGTCAGCCATAGAGCGAGTGGGCGATGGTGCGGAAACCTCCCGCTCCACGGGCAGCGGGGGAGGCAGCGGCGCCCGTCGTGCCTCGTCGGTTCTACCCGATAGGCCCGGTGGGGGAATCCCCCACACTCCGACGGCCCTCGTGAGCCTCCGCCTTGCCTCTGGTCTCGTCGCGCCCTGTCACCTCATCGCGTGGCCGGTGCCTAGCCTGACGCTCCCCTCACCCCTCTCTGCCATGACGCTCAACATGGGCCGCACCGACCGGACCGTCCGCCTCGGTGCCGCCGCCGTCCTCCTCGTTCTCGTCCTGTTCGTCACCAGCGGTGTGACCAGTTGGATCCTCGGCGGGGTCGCCGTTGTGCTCGCCGCGACCTCGGCCGTCGGGACGTGCCCGGCATACCTCCCGTTCGGCCTCTCGACTCGTGGGCGTAGCCCCGCGTCATGACCTGCGCCCCCACCGAGGCGGACCTCGTGGGCCTCATCGCACACGCTGTGCGCGCGCCGAGCGTGCTGAACTCTCAGCCGTGGCGGTTTGACCCCGACACTTCCGGCCCCGATGCTGTCATCCGTCTCTTCGCGGACCGCGATCGCCAGCTCACCGCGCTCGACCCCGAGGGGCGGGAGCTTGCGATCAGCTGTGGCGCGGCGCTGTTCTACCTCTCCACTGCGGCCGGGCACGCCGGGTGGTCTTCTGAGATCCGTCTCCTACCGGACGGCACCCCGGACCTCTTCGCGACCGTCACGTTGCGCCCCAGCCCCCGCGTCCCCGACAACACACGCACGTTTCGGGCTCTCCTGCTGCGCCGCACGAACCGGCTCCCGTTCACGGATGAGCCCGTGCCTCGGGGTGTCTTGGACGGCTTGGACGAACACGCCTCCATCTACGGGGCCACGCTGCACCCGATCGCCGGTGAGAACCAGGAGGCACTCGCCGCCCTGGTCGAGGCTGGAGTCCTTGCCCAGGCCGACGACCCCACGATTGTGAAGGACATCCTGGCGTGGCTTCGGCCGGAGGACGACCCGCGTGCCGATGGCGTGCGCGATGAGGCCCAGGGCGTGTGGGACCGGCGCGCCGCTCTCCGCACCCCGCCTATTGCCGTCGCGCGCTACAAGCGTCGGCTGATGAAGGAGGCCCCAGTCGTCTTCGTGCTGTCGATGCCCTCCGACACCACGCGGGACTGGCTCCGGGCCGGGCAGGCGCTGGCCTCCGTCCTCGTCCACGCGTCCGACCGAGGGCTCGCGGCCTCGTACGCCAACGAGCCCATCGAGGTGGACGACCTCCGTCCGGGCGTCGCCGTGATCGCGGAGAGCGGGGTGCCACAGGTTCTCTTCCGCCTCGGGTTTCCGCAGGTGGACCCACCGACGCCTCGTCGGTCCGCGCACGCGGTGACGGAGTAGCCGCCTCGGTGGCGGCATGTGGAGCACCGAGGCGGGAGGAGTTGGGTGCTCGCCTCGCTCCGCCTCGGTGACGGCATGAACGCACCGAGGCGGGACGGCTCAGCGACCGGCGCCTTCGCCCTCGACCCACGCCACGGCGTGCTTGATGAGTTCGGTCCCGTTGGCGAGCCCGAGCTTCGTCTTGATCCGCGAGCGGTAGCTCTCGACGGTTTTGACCGAGAGGTGCAGCCGCTCCGAGATCTCGCGCGTGGGCAGGCCACGCCCGGTCATCTCGAAGACCTCCAGTTCACGGTCGGACAGGACCTCCAGCGGCGTCTGCGTCGCGTCCTTCGCCCCCGAGGCGGCGCCGAAGAGCATCTTGTCCTTCAGTTCCTCCGAGAGGTGGATCCCGCCCCGTAGCACGCGGCGGATGGCGGAGACGATCTGATCGCCCGCGGCCACCTTGGAGACGTAGCCCCGGGCGCCTGCCCGGATGGCCCGCTCGGCATACAGGTCCTCATCGTGGCGCGAGACGATGAGGACAGGAAGGTCCGGGCGTTGCGCCAGGAGGTTCTTGAGCAGTTCCAGACCGTTCATGCCCGGCAGCGAGATGTCCGAGATGACCAGGTCCGGACGGAGATCCGACACGAGCCCGATGGCCTCTTCCGCATCCCCCGCCTGTCCGACGACCTCGAAGTCGGGCTCGGCCTCAATGGTGATCGCGATGCCCTGCCGGAGCAGGGGGTGGTCGTCAACGAGAAGGATGCGCGTCATGAGAGGGCAACGGAAGGATCGGCTTCGCCGAGGAATCCAGGGCCGCGAAGAGGAACCGTGCAGGTCACCACGGTCCCGCCGTTCAGACCGGGTCGGATCTCCAGAGAGCCGCCGGCCAGGTGAGCGCGGTAGTGCATGATGCGGAGGCCCATCCCGCGTTGATCGGGCCGTCGGTCGCCGGTACGGATCGGGGCGCCCACCGATGGATCGGGAGCAAGGGGCGGATCGTCCTGCTCGATGGCGCCGCCTCGGCGGAGCGTGCCGCCGAGCCCCACGCCGTCGTCCTCCACCCGGAGGCGGAGGTGGTCTTCGCCGCGAACGAGCGTGATCACGATCCGGTCGGCCTCGCCGTGCTGCGCCGCGTTGGAGACGGCCTCCTGCGCGATGCGGTAGAGGTTGCTCGCGGCGTCGGCGGTGAGGGCGTCCGCATCGGCCGGACCCGATCCGGTCGCCTCGGTGTGGACATCGAGCCCGTAGAGCGACTGCGCCCGCGTCGCGAGGCGCGTGAGCGCAGCCTCCAGGCCATTCTCCTCCAACTCGACGGGAACGAGCGACCGCGCGAGCGTTCGCGCCATGCCGTCGGCCTCGTCCACGAGCCCGACGAGGCGGCGCGCCTCGGTGGCCGAGGGGGAGGCTTCGCCGTCGAGGGTTCGCGCGAGGGCACGGAGAAACAGCCCGATGGCGGTCAGCTCCTGACCGAGACCATCGTGAAGGTCCTGCCCGATGCGCCGCCGCTCCCCCTCGGCGACGCGGAGCACCTCCCGCTCCAGCACGCGCCGGGCCGTGAGATCCCGGATCACGCCCGTGAAGAGGCGCTCCCCGTTGGGCAGCGTCACCTCGCTCACGGCGAGGTCCATCGGGAACGTGGCGCCGGAGCGCCGCCGCCCCACGACCTCGCGCCCAATCCCGATGATGCGGCGCTGTCCGGTCTCGCGGTAGGCGTTCATGTAGCCGTCGTGCTCGGAGCGGTACGGCTCCGGCATGAGCACGCTCACCTTGCGTCCCACCACCTCGTCCGAGGCGTACTCGAAGATGCGCTCGGCCCCCTCGTTGAACCCGTCGATCCGGCCAAACTCGTCGATCGTGATGACACCGTCCACGGTGGTTTGGAAGACGGCGCGAGCCCGGGCGCGGCTCTCTTCCAGCGCGAGGCGAGTCTCTTGGAGGGCGTACCGAGCGTGAAGGGCCAGGGCCGCACTCTGCAGAAACGAGCGGGCATCGGTGTCGAACCGCCGCTCGTCCGGCGCGAGGCCCACGAGCAGCCCCTCGATGCGCTGATTCGTCCCGACCCGAACCGCGACGCCACTCCTGACGCCGCTCTCTTCTAGAGCCAAGGGCAGCGGCCGGAGGTCAATGCATGTCTCGCGATGCAACACGTCTGCGAGCGCCCCCTCGCACGCGATCCGGGCGGGAAGAGAGGCGCCCACCGAGGCGGCTTGCGTTAGAAGGCTTCCCGGGTCGTCGGGGTCGGGAACGAGCAGGGCGGCAGGCACCCCGAGGGCATCGGCTGCGATGGCGACCTCGGACCGGCCCGAGGCGGAGAGCACGCCGCCGCCCGCTTTTGACAGTTCGCAGATCGCGAGTTCGGCGAGGAGATGGGCGAGGCGGGTGGGTAGGGATCGGAACACGCAGGGTGGAACGAGACGCGGGAAGCTAGTGGGAGATGCTACGCGGCGATGGCCGACCGACGGACCGTCCCCGGCTTGCCAACGGTGCCCGCGTGCACCGTGAGCACCGCGCACCGCGCACGCCGCAACGTGGCCTCGGCGGTGCTGCCCAGCATGGCGTGCGCCACCCCACGCCGACCGTGCGTCGCCAGGACGATGGCCCCAGCGTCCACGGCGTCCGCGACCGCGGTCACCTGACGCGAGGAGGCCCCGAGCGACACGTGCACCGCGTCCGCGTGGAGGTCACTCAGCGGACTCAGGCGCGACAGGCGCTGACGAACCTCTGCGGCCCACTCGGGCTCCACCTCGTTGAGGGAGAGCGCGCGACGGCTCAGGCCGAGATACGGCCCCCGCTCCCGGACGACGTGGACGAGTTCCAGCGGAGCCCCGTGCAGATCCGCGAGCGCCCGCCCGGCCCGAAGTGCCGCCTCGGCGAGACCGTCGAAGTCGACCGCGACGAGGACCGGGGCCTCGGGCGACGGCTCGTGCGCCTCGGCACACGTCGGAACGGTCAGCACAGGCCATGGCGCCGACGCCACGAGGGCCTCCGCCACACTCCCGACGAGCAGGCGGTCCACCCCTGACTTGCCGCGAGTGCCGGTGATCAGCACGTCGGTGTCCACATCGCGGCCGTACTGGATCACGGCGGCCGGGACCGTCCGCCCCTGGACCACCGCGAGCCTCACGGACGCGTCAGAATCGGCCGTACCAAGCCCGAGCGCGGTGTCCACAAAGTCCCCCAGGGCACGGCGGAGGCCGTCGCTGGGCGTCTCATCCGCGTGGACAACGTGGAGCGCCGCCTCGGCACGAGCCGCCAGGGTCGCCGCGCGGACGAGAGCGGCTTCGGACCCAGGCGAGAGATCGACGGCTGCGACGACGGTTCGAACAGGTCGCATGAGGAACGAGGTGGATTCGGTCGCAACGTCCAACACTCGCCGCCGGGATGCGAGCGGGGGGACGCGGAGCCACGTGAGGGGGCGCCCCTCGCATCCGACGGGCCGTGTGGGGCCGTCCCCTACGCCTCGGCTTCCGCCGCGCGACCCGCCGCCGAAGGACCCGCCTCGGTGCCCGCATCGACCGCCTCGGCACCGAGGCGGAGACGGGCGGCCAATCGGGCGATGTCGTGGGCGGAGGCACAGGGTCCCCGCGTCGCTCCTGTGGATCTCGGACGCCTGCCTCCCTTTTCGTCCCTTCTTGCCGTCGCGCGATGGAAACGGTTCCAGACGCAGCGGTACCCTGCAGTCCCTCTTTCGCTCACCCTCTCCCCAGACAGACATGAAGCTCACCGTCGTAGGCGCGGGCAACGTCGGCGCAACGGTCGCCGAGTGCGTCGCGCGCATGGACATCGTCCAGCACATCGCCCTGATCGACATCAACGGCGGCGTCGCGCAAGGCAAGGCCCTGGACCTCATGGAGGCCGCCCCCATCCACGGGTTCGACACCATCATCGAGGGCTCCGACGAGTACGACATCACGGAGGGCTCGGACGTGACCGTCATCACCGCGGGCCTCCCACGCAAGCCCGGCATGAGCCGAGACGACCTCCTGAAGGTCAACTCGGACATCGTCTCCTCGGTCACCCAGAAGGTCGTCGAGAAGAGCCCGAACACGATCCTCATCATCGTCTCCAACCCGCTGGACGTGATGACCTACGTCGCGTACATGGAGAGCGGCTTCCCGAGCGAGCGCGTGATGGGCATGGCGGGCGTGCTGGACACGGCCCGCTATCGCGCCTTCCTCAAGATGGAGCTGGGCGTCAGCGTGCGGGACATCAACGCGATGCTCCTCGGCGGCCACGGCGACTCCATGACGCCCCTCCCGCGCTTCACCACCATCGGCAGCCAGCCCGTGACGGACCTCATCGAGGCGGGACGCCTGGACGAGATCATCGAGCGCACCAAGAAGGGCGGCGGCGAGATCGTCAAGCTGATGGGCACGAGCGCGTGGTACGCGCCGGGCGCCGGAGCCGCCGAGATGGTGGAGGCCATCGTGAAGGACTCCAACCGCGTCCTCCCGGCCGCTGCCTGGGTCACGGGTCAGTACGGCCTGAACGACCTGTTCATCGGCGTGCCCGTCCGCCTCGGTGCGGGAGGCGTCAAGGAGATCGTGGAACTGGATCTCAACGAGAAGGAGTCCGCCGACATGCAGGCCTCGGGCGCCCACGTCCGCGAGGTCATCGAGGCGTACCAAAACCTCCCGAAGGACGCGTAGCACGCTCGGCCGGTTGTGTGGTGGTCCGCGAGACCACCGAGGCGGGCGGCTCCATGGCGGGGCTGCCCGCTCGCGTTCGGGGTTGTCCCGCCTCGGTCGCATCGCGTGGAGGCCGGAATGGAACTGTTGGGTCCGATGGCGTGAATCACCGCCGAAGACGCACCGAGGCGGGAGTCGCGACGGGGCCACTCGGTTAGGCAGCACGCCACATCCCGTGGTCCTGTCTCATCCCCCTATCCCACCATGCGACTCTCCCTCCTTCTCCTCCCTCTCGCCCTTCTCGTCTCAGCGTGCGGCGGCTCGTCCACGATGGACGCCGCGATGGCCGACGCCACCCCCAACCTCGTGGAGACCGCCGCGAGCGTGGACGACCTGAGCACGCTCGTCGCGGCCGTCCAGGCCGGAGACCTCGTCGAGACGCTCAGCGGCCCGGGACCGTTCACCGTCTTCGCGCCGACGAACGCCGCCTTCGATGCCCTCCCGGACGGCACCGTGGCGACGCTGCTGGAGCCCGCCAACAAGAGCCAGCTTCAGGGCATCCTGACGTTCCACGTCGTGCCCGGCAAGCTGATGGCGAGCGACCTCAGCGACGGCCAGATGCTCACCACCGTCAACGGCGCCCAGCTTGAGGTCAGCATCTCGGGCGGCTCGGTGATGATCGGCGGCGCGACCGTCGCGATGGCTGACGTGGAAGCCTCCAACGGCGTCGCGCACGTGATCGACACGGTGCTGCT
>JBCCPW010000026.1:0-15686 GCA_039024735.1 Bacteroidota bacterium | reverse complement strand
TTCTCCGGGATGTCCTCGCGCTCCGGGTAGTCCAGGAACTTGCCGACGAGCTTTTCGCGGTCCACTTCGAGGAACGGGAACGAGCGGCGGTTGCGCTCGGCGGAGTCCCGGATGACCTCGAGGTTCTTGGACTTCGGCCGGATCTCGACGATGTCGCCGGGCCGGAGCATGTGGCTCGGGATGGCGCTCACGCGGTCGTTGACCATCACGTGACCGTGCGTCACGAGCTGACGGGCCTGGCGGCGCGTCCGCGCGAAACCGAGGCGGAAGACGACGTTGTCGAGCCGGGCTTCGAGGAACTTCAGGAGGTTCTCGCCGGTGACGCCCTTCTTGCGGGCGGCCTTCTCGAAGAGGTTCCGGAATTGGCGCTCCAGGAGGCCGTAGGTGTACTTCGCCTTCTGCTTCTCGGCGAGCTGGACTGAGTACTCGGACTCCTTCCGGCGGCGGGCGTTGCCGTGCTGGCCGGGACGGTAGGGCTTGCGCTCCAGCGCCTTCGAAGGGCCGAAGATGGGCTCGCCGAAGCGGCGGGCGAGCTTCTGTTTGGGTCCGCGATAGCGGGCCATAGGATCAGGGGGCTTCGTTGAGGGAATACGTTGCGACCACCCAGCGGGGAGCCTCGCATGGGATCGTCGGATCCCGCTCCCAACCCCACCGAGGCGGGGCCAGTGGTCGCGGCCGGACTTCTGCCCGCGCTGCGCGCGTGGAGGGACAAGGGATGGAGGGAGACGGGATGAGGAGGGATTCCTCTTCTATCCCGCATGGCCCATTCCTCTTCCACTCAGACGCGGCGGCGCTTGGGCGGCCGGCAGCCGTTGTGTGCGAGAGGGGTCGTGTCGCGGATCGAGAGGACTTCGAGACCGGCGTTCGCGAGCGCCCGGACGGCACCTTCGCGACCCGAGCCCGGGCCTTTCACGTACACGTCCACGCGCCGGAGGCCGAGGTCGTAGGCCTCCTTCGCCGCATCGGCGGCGGCGACCTGCGCGGCGTAGGGCGTGTTTTTCCGCGAGCCGCGGAATCCCATCTTGCCCGCCGACGACCACGAGATCGTGTTGCCGTAGGCGTCCGTGATGGTGATGAGGACGTTGTTGAACGTCGCCTTGACATAGCAGGCGCCGTTGCTCTCGACCTGGACGTTCTTCTTGCGGACGTTGCGTCCGCGTTGCTGCTTCGCCATGAGGAGGTATTGGAGTCAGAAACGGATCGCGTCAGGGGTGACCGGCAGGAATGGAGCCGGTGCCTGCGTGCGTCCGCCTCGGTGGAGCCGCCGAGGCGGCTGGTGTGGCGGTGAATCGCTACCCGGCGAATCCGTCGTGCAGACGTCTCGCCGGGGCGTCTTTACTTGCGCGGGGCCTTCTTCTTCCCGGCGACGGTCCGCTTGCGGCCCTTGCGGGTGCGCGCGTTCGTCTTCGTCCGCTGGCCGCGGACGGGGAGGCCGCGGCGGTGGCGGAGGCCGCGGTAGCAGCCGATGTCCATCAGCCGCTTGATGTTGAGTTGGATGTCGGTGCGGAGGGCACCCTCGACGACGTAGTTGTCCTCGATGATGGCGCGGACCTTCCGCGTCTCGTCCTCCGTCCAGCTGTCGGGCTTGGCGTTCGGGTCCAGGCCGGAGCGCTCGAGAATCTCGATGGCCCGGTTCCGACCGATGCCGAAGATGTCCGTCAGCGCGATCTCGCCGCGCTTGCTGCCCGGCACGTCGACTCCTGCGATGCGTGGCATGTTTCGATGGTGGATGGTGGATATCGGATGCCGGGTGGGCGCCGGGTACCCGACATCCCACGTCCGCTGTCCGAGATCGGATTACCCCTGACGCTGCTTGTGCTTGGGGTTCTTCTTGTTGATGATGTAGATGCGTCCCTTGCGCCGGACGATCTTGTCGTCGGCGGAACGCTTCTTGACGCTGGCGCGGACCTTCATGGGAGTTCCGGGTTGTGAGTTCCGAGTTCCGAGTCAGACGCCCCGAACTCGGAACCCCGAACTCGGAACACAGAACTCATTATTTGTAGCGGTAGACGATGCGCCCCTTCGTGAGATCGTACGGGGACAGCTCCACGGTCACGCGGTCGCCTGGGAGGATCCGGATGTAGAACTTCCGCATCTTGCCCGACAAGAGACCAAGGATCTCGTGTCCGTTCTCGAGTTCCACGCGGAACTGGGCGTTGGGGAGGGCTTCGGTGACTTTTCCGTCTTGACGGATCGCGGGCTGCTTGGCCATACAGTGTCGGGGGAAGTGGAAGGGTCTCTAGGCGGTGGCGGGCTCCGTGGATGCAGGCACCGAGGCGGAGGCCCCCACGCGAGAGTTCTCCTCCGGCAGCACGTCCGCAGACGCGCGCGAGGCCGCCTCGGTGCGTACGAGAGCCGCCTCAATGGCGTCGTACGACGAGAGCACCTCGGGGGCGCCTTTGTTGACGAGCACCATGTGCTCGTAGTGCGCGCTCGGTAGGCCGTCCGCTGTGCGGATCGTCCAGCCGTCGGCGTCAACGGTTACGTCGGCCGTGCCTCGGTTGATCATCGGCTCGATGCAGACCGTCATGCCGCGCTTGAGCTTCTTGCCCCAGCCGCGGCGACCGGTGTTGGGCACGCTCGGCGGCTCGTGGAGCCGCTGGCCGATGCCGTGACCAACGAGCGCCGTCACGACGCCGTAGCCCCGGCTCTCGGTGTAGGTCTGCACCGCGTGGCCGATGTCGCCAACGCGCTTGCCTGCACGTGCATGGTGAATGCCTTCGTAGAGCGACTGTTTCGTCGCATCGAGCAGGGCACGGTTCTCCTCGGAGATCTCGCCAACCGCGAAGGTGTACGCGAAGTCGCCGAAGTAGCCGCCCAGTTCCACGCCGCAGTCCACCGAGACGATGTCGCCCTCGTGGAGAATCGTGTCAGGGCTCGGGATGCCGTGCACCACCACATCGTTGACGGAGATGCACAAGGATCCCGGAAACGGCATCTCTTCGGGATCGAACTGGTACCCCTTGAACGCGGGACGCGCGCCTGCGGCCCGGATGACAGACTCGGCGTTTCGGTCCAGTTCGATCGTCGCGATGCCCGGCGCGATGCGGCCCGCCACGTCGGCGAGGACCTGCTCCACAAGGCGAGCAGCGCGACGCAGCATCGCCACGTCGCGCTCGCTTTTGAGAACGATCTTGCCCGAGGCCATGCGCTATCGTCGTCGGCTGCGGACGCGGCCCGTCTTCATGAACCCGTCGTAGTGGCGCATGAGGAGGTGACTCTCCACCTGCTGGAGGGTGTCCAGCGTCACGCCCACGAGGATGAGGAGGCTGGTGCCGCCGAAGAACTGCGCGAAGCCTGGAAGCACGCCCATCTGGTGGACGATCGCCGGCAGGATGGCGACGAACCCGATGAAGAGCGCACCGGGGAAGGTGATGCGCGTCAGGATGGTGTCGATGAACTCGCTCGTTTGCCGTCCCGGCCGCACGCCTGGGATGAAGCCGCCCTGACGCCGCATCGTGTCGGCCATCTCCTGCGGATTCACCGCGATGGCGGTGTAGAAGTAGGTAAAGAAGACACAGACGACGAAGAAGATGATCGAGTACCAGAGGCCGAAGATGTCCGTCGTGGCCGTGCCGATGTTCTGCCAGAAGGCACTGTTCGGGAAGAACTGGGCGACCGTGCTCGGGATGAACATGATCGACTGCGCGAAGATGATCGGCATCACGCCCGCCGCGTTGACGCGCAGCGGGAGGTACTGCGTCGTGCCCCCGTAGACCTTCCGGCCAACGACCCGCTTGGCGTACTGCACCGGGATGCGTCGCGTGCCCTGCGTCACGAAGACGACACCCATCGTCACGATGAAGAGACCCGCCAGTTCGATCAAGAAGACGAACACGTTGGCGGAGCCTTCGAACTCGTTGAAGAGCGAGGTCGGGAGGAAGGTGATGATGCTGATCATGATGATCAGCGAGATGCCGTTGCCGATGCCTTTCTCGGTGATACGTTCACCGAGCCACATCACGAAGACGGTGCCCGCTGTGAGCGAGATCACGGCCGAGGTAAAGAAGAGCCACTCCGGCACCACAATGGCCTGGGCGCTCGTGCTTCGCAGCGTGATCGCGTAGCCGATGGACTGCACGGCCGTAATCGCGACCGTCGCGTAGCGCGTCCACTGCGTGATCTTGCGCCGCCCTTCGTCGCCCTCGCGCTGCAGCTTCTGGATCTGTGGTGTCACCGCCCCCAGAAGCTGGAAGATGATGCTCGCGGTGATGTAGGGCATGATGCCCAGCGCGAACACGCCCGCTCGGAAGAAGGCGCCGCCGACGAACAGGTTGAACAGCCCGAAGAGGCCGCCCTGGTCGTTCTGCTCGTTCAGCGTCTCCAGGATCCCGGGGTCGATGCCCGGGAGGGTGACGTACGAGCCGATGCGGTAGACGATGAGGATCCCGAGGGTGAACAGGATCCGCTGGCGCAGCTCGTGGATGCGCCAGATGTTGCGGAGGCTTTCGGCGAGCGAAGGCATGGGGAGAGTACGTGCGTCTGCCTCGGTCCCTCCGGCAGGGAGTCACCGAGGCGGGCGGGGTAGGTTACGCGTCGACGAGGGTGGCGGAGCCGCCTGCCCCTTCGATCTTCTCGCGGGCCGACTTGGAGAACGCGTGGGCGTGAACGTCCAGCTTGACCGAGAGGTCGCCGTCGCCGAGCACCTTGACGCGGCCGTTCTTGCCGCCGATGCCGAGTTCTTTCAGCGACTCCGGCGTGACCGTCGCGCCCGCCTCGATGGCCCCGGCCTCAACCAGCGCCGCCAGACGCCCGACGTTGAGGGCGTCGTACGCGACACGGAACCGGTTCTTGAAGCCGAACTTGGGGACGCGGCGCTGGAGCGGCATCTGGCCGCCCTCGAACCATGCCGGGATGCGGGCACCCGAGCGGCTCTTCTGGCCCTTGTGGCCCTTCGTGGCGGTGCCGCCCTTGCCGGAGCCCTCGCCCCGGCCGATGCGCTTCTTGTTCTTCGTCGAGCCCGCGGCGGGCTTGAGCGTGCTGAGATCCATGAGTCGGTAGTGCTAGAGGCGCCCGCGTCTGGCCGTACGTCTGGCGACTCTGCCAGCAGGCCGGGAGCGGACTCGCGGAGTCTGCACCAGCGCGGACCGCGCGGCACAGCGGGCGAGAAGATAGGGTCCGCTCCACAGGGCTCCCGTGCGAGACGGGCGTGTTTTGCGTGAAGCGCCCCGCTCAGCCGGAACCGAGCGGGGCGCAAGTCGGGGTCTGCCTCGGTGCAGACGTGGGGAGCACCGAGGCGGGACGAGACGGCTACGCGTCTTCGACCGTGACGAGGTGGCTGACCACGCGGACCATCCCCTCAATCTGGGGCGTGACCTCGTGCTCCACCGTCTGGTTCATCTTGCGGATCCCGAGCGCGACGAGCGTGCGCTTCTGGTTCTGCGGCCGGTTGATGGCGCTGCGGACCTGGGTGATCTTGATCTTGCTCATGGGTCTGGGTTCGTGGTACCTGGGGGACTGGCTGGCTCGATGCGCCCGCGCGATTCCCTCACGCCTCACGCATCACGCCGCCTCTACCCCTCAAACACGCGCTTGACCGAGATGCCGCGGCGCGCGGCCACCTCGCCCGGGTCCTGAAGGTTCGCCAGCGCGTCGATGGTCGCCGCGACGACGTTGTGCGGGTTGGACGAGCCCTGGCTCTTGGAGAGCACGTTGCGGATGCCCGCGCACTCCAGCACGGCGCGAACCCCGCCGCCCGCGATCACACCGGTTCCCTCCGAGGCGGGCTTCAGAAGCACGACGCCCGCGTCCTGGCGGCCCTTGATGGCGTGAGGAATGGTGCCCGTCTTGGTCACCGGGACGTTGAACATCGCCTTCTTGGCCGCCTCGGTGCCCTTCGCGATGGCGTCGGCGACCTCATTGGCCTTGCCGAGGCCGGAGCCCACCTTCCCCTTGCCATCGCCGACGACGACGACGGCGTTGAAGGAGAAGCGGCGGCCGCCCTTGACGACCTTCGCGACGCGGTTCACCTCCACGAGGCGCTCGATGAGGTTCGACTGGTTCGCCGAGTCCTCGCGGTTGCGGCGGTTGCCCCGCCGGTCTCTCTGCTGTGCCATTGGATTCTCGGCTGGGGTTAGAAGCGAAGGCCACCCTCACGGGCGCCATCAGCGAGGGCCTTCACGCGGCCGTGGTAGCGATAGCCGCCTCGGTCGAAGACGCAGGTTTCCACCCCCGCCTCCTTCGCGCGCTCGGCCAGCGTCTTGCCGACGGCCGTGCCCGCCTCGGTGCCGGTCGCATCGATCCCAGCCTCTCGGCTGGAAGCCGCGGCCAGCGTGTGACCTGCCGCGTCGTCGATGAGTTGGGCGTAGATGTACTTGTTGGAGCGGAACACCGCGAGACGCGGGCGCTCAGCCGTGCCGGACACCTTGGCCCGGATCCGGCGACGGATGCGCGCGCGGTTGCGCGCCTTGAGGGAAGTCTTTGCCATGGTCGGGGAGCGCTGGGGACTCGCGATTTCCGGCCGCGAGTCCACGCTTCAGGTTCGTTAGCGGGCGGCAGTCTTGCCCGCCTTGCGACGGACGTACTCGTCGGCGTAGCGGACGCCCTTGCCCTTGTAGGGCTCCGGCGGACGGAGGGCGCGAATCTTGGCCGCGACCTGTCCCACGAGCTGCTTGTCGATGCCGGTGATCTTGACCTTCGGGCTCTGGCCACGGACGGACTCCGCCTCGATGGTGATGCCTTCCGGCGGGACGAAGTAGATCGGGTGGGAGAACCCGAGCGCGAGCTCGAGCACGTCCATCCCCGCCAGCTTCTTCGCCTCGGCGCGGTAGCCCACACCGATGACCTCCAGGTTCTTCTCGTAGCCCTCGCTCACACCCTGCACCATGTTGTTGATGAGGGAGCGCGTGAGGCCGTGGAAGGCGCGATGCCGCTTCTGGTCGGTCGGACGCTCCACGACGACCTCGCCGTTCTCGACCGTGACCGCCATATCGGCGTCGGCCTGGTACGAGAGTTCGCCTTTGGGGCCCTTGACCGTGATCGTGTTGTTCTTGGCGACGTCGACCGTCACCTTCTCCGGGATTGGGACCGGAAGCTTTCCGATTCGGGACATGTCAGGAGAGGGTGCGGGTTACTGGACGTGGGCGAGAACCTCGCCTCCGATGCCTGCCTTGCGCGCCTCCTTGTCCGTCATCACGCCGCGCGAGGTGGACAGGATGGCGATACCGAGGCCGTTGAGCACGCGCGGCAGATTGTTCGCTCCGACGTACTTGCGGAGACCGGGCGTGGAGATGCGGGTCAGCTTCTGGATGACCGGGACGCCGCCGCGCATGTACTTGAGATAGACGCGCAGAATGCCCTGCTTGCCGTCTTCCACGGTGACGTAGTCCTGGATGTAGCCTTTGTCCTTGAGGATCTGGCTCATGGCCCGCTTGAGGTTGCTCGCGGGGATGTCCACGTGGGCGTGGCGGGCCTTCTGTGCGTTTCGGATCCGGGTGAGGTAGTCCGAGACGGGATCGGTGATAGCGCTCATGGGGTCTTCGGCTAGTTCGGCGTTGGCCGCCTCGGTGGAAGGACCGAGGCGGGAAGGGCCGCTTGGCCGCTAGAGGGAGTGTGGAACGCAGGATGTTCGATGTCGGATGGAGTGGCAGATCCGAAATCTGCCATCGTCCATTCGAGATCGATCTACCAGCTGGATTTGCGGACGCCCGGGATCTTGCCGTCGAGGGCCATCTCGCGGAAGACGACGCGGCAGACGCCGAACTTGCGGATGTAGCCGCGCGGACGGCCCGTGAGGGCGCAGCGGTTGTGGAGGCGGACCGGGCTGGAGTTGCGGGGCAGCTTCTGGAGCTCCTCCCACTTGCCCTCTGCCTTGAGGCGTGCGCGCTTCTCGGCGTACTTCTCGACGAGCTTGCGGCGCTTGCGCTCGCGGGCGATGACGCTCTTCTTGGCCATATCGGGTGTGCTTAGGCGGTTTCAGTCTCGCGGCGGACGAACGGCATGCCGAGCTCCTTCAGGAGCGCGTGGGCCTCTTCGTCGGTCTCGGCGGTCGTCACGAACGTGACATCCAGGCCGGAGACACGGTCCACCTTGTCGATGTCGATCTCGGGGAAGATGATCTGCTCGCGGATGCCGAGCGTGTAGTTCCCGCGCCCGTCGAAGCTGCGGTCCGAGACGCCGCGGAAGTCGCGGGTTCGGGGCAGCGCGAGGGTCACGAGCCGGTCGGCGAACTCCCACATCCGGTCGCTCCGGAGGGTGACCGCCACACCGACGGGCATGCCGTCGCGCAGCTTAAAGTTCGAGATCGACTTCCGCGCGTTGCGGACGGAGGGCTGCTGGCCGGTGATCGTGCGGATCTCCTGGACGGCGTCGTCGAGGACCTTCTTGTTCTGTGAGGCCTCGCCGATGCCCTTGTTGACGACGATCTTCGTCAGGCGCGGCACCTGCATCACGTTGTCGTATCCGAACCGCTCGGTGAGCGTGGACACGATCTCGGAGCGGTATCGCTCTTTGAGGCGGGGGGTGTAGTTCTCCATGGTGTCGTCGAGCAGACCGCTTGCTCTCGTCGCGAGTGCAGGGACGGGCCGCCTCGTGGACGGAAAGGCGGCGCGTGACCGCCGCGGGTTAGCTGTCGAGCTCTTCTCCGGTGGTCTTGGCGTAGCGGACCCAGCGGCCCTTGCCGGTCTCAGGATCTTCGACGCGCTTGCGCCCGATCCGGGTCGGGTTGCCGTTGCCGTCAACCGGGACCACGTTCGAGATGTGGATCGGTCGCTCGGCCTCAACGCGGCCACCGTTGGGGTACTGCTGGTTTGGCTTCGTGTGGCGGTAGCGGACGTTGACGCCCTCCACCAGCACCTTGTCTTGCTTCGGGTAGACCTCCAGCACGCGGGCTGTGTAGCCCTTCGGCCGGTCCATGTTGAGCTCGCGGGAGCTGGTGACGGCCTTCGTGAGAGCGACCGTCTCGCCCTTCTTGATGTGCAGCTTCTTCTGCTTGTTCTTCGTGCGAGGCATCGGACTAAAGGACTTCAGGAGCGAGAGAGACGATGCGCATGAACTCGCGCTCGCGAAGCTCGCGGGCCACGGGCCCGAAGATGCGCGTGCCGCGCGGCTCGTCGGCGTCGTTGAGGAGGACAGCCGCGTTCTCGTCGAAGCGGATGTAGGAACCGTCTGGGCGGCGATACTCCTTCTTGGTGCGGACGACGACGGCGCGGGAGACATCGCCCTTCTTGACGTTGCCGCCAGGGATGGCGCTCTTGACCGTCACAACGATCTTGTCGCCGACGCGGGCGTAGCGGCGCTTGGAGCCACCGAGGACGCGGATGCACAGCACCTCTTTCGCCCCGCTGTTGTCGGCTACGGCGAGCCGGGATTCCTGCTGGATCATGGGTGGGAGCTTCTGAGGTGGGCTACTTCGCGCGCTCGACGACCTCCACGAGGCGCCACCGCTTCGTCTTGGAGTACGGACGCGTCTCTTGGATGCGGACGATGTCGCCTTCTCCGGCGTCGTTCGTCTCGTCGTGGGCCTTCAGCTTGGTCGTCTGCTTGACGAACTTGCCGTAGATGGGGTGCTTCACCTGGCGCTCAATGGCCACGGTGATGGTCTTGTCCATCTTGTCCGAGACGACGAGGCCGACGCGGAACTTCCGCGCCCCTCGCGACGCGCCATCGCGCACCTGCACCTCGGGGGTGATCTCTGCCATAGCGGCGTGTGCCCCTTCTCGGGGCGGCTATTCGCTTGGTGAGCCGGCACCTCACCAACTACGTGTCAGTCTGTAGTCTCTGGCGCCGGGGCCAGAGGAGACGCATGGTACCGAACGGCCCGTGAAGGCACCGGAAAGCTCACGGCGTGCGTCGCGTCCCGGCGAGACTTCACTTGGGCTCCGCCCACCGAGGCGGGCTCGGGCCCGCTCCGCCTCGGTGACTACTCGGCGGGAGCAGCGGCTCGCTTCTCGTTCAGGATGGTCTTGAGACGGGCGATCTCGCGGCGCTTCTCGCGGAGGATCATCGGGTCTTCCAGGCCCGCCACGACGCGGCGGAAGCGGAGGTCCGTGATGTCCCGCTGGTTTTCGGCGATGCGCTCCTCGATCTCTGCCTCGTTCATCTCGCGGATCTCACTGGGCTTCATCTCTCGGGGGGTCATAGCGCGCCCCGGCTACATGGGTGGCCGGGGCGCAGGAAAGGGGTCGGGTCAGGACTTGTCGTCCGAGGTGTCGGCAGCCTCTGGAGCATCGCTCGGAGCATCAGCGGCCTCCGCCTCGGGGGCGGCTGCCTTTGGCTCTGCGCTCGGCGTCGGCTCGTCCGTCACCACCTCGGCCACCAGGCTGGAGTCCTCGGAGGTGGTGGACGCGTCGGCGGGTGGCGCGACGGGATGCATCTCCGGGCGGACGACGAACTTGGCCTTGATCGGAAGCTTCTGGATCGCGAGGCGCATGGACTCCCGCGCGACGTCTTCCGGCACACCGGCCACCTCGAAGAGGATGCGGCCGGGCTTGACGACCGCCACCCAGTACTCCGGGGAGCCCTTGCCCTTGCCCATGCGGGTCTCAGCGGGCTTCTTGGTGATCGGCTTGTCCGGGAAGATCCGGATCCAGACCTTGCCCTGGCGCTTCATGCGCCGGGTCATGGAGATACGGGCGGCCTCAATCTGACGGGAGGTGATCCAACCGGGCTCGAGCGCTTTGATCCCGTAGTCCCCGAAGGTGACGCGGGCGCCGCGCTGGGCGAGCCCCTTCACCCGGCCTTTCTGCATCTTGCGGAACTTGGTCCGCTTCGGCATCAACATTGGTGTACTCGGTTTGGGTGATGGGGAATGCTACCGGCGTCCGCCACGGCCTCCGCCGCCACCGCCACGGTTGCGGCGGTCCCGGCCGCCTCGGCGGTCGTCGCGCCCGCCCCGGCCGCCTCGGCGGCGCTCCGGCACGTTCGGCGCGGCCGTCTGCTGGCGCTGCGCGTAGGCGTTGGGGGAAAGATCCGGCTTGCCGATGACCTCGCCGTGGAAGATCCAGACCTTCACGCCGCAGGTGCCTGCGGTGGTGTGGGCGGTGGCCTCTGCAAAGTCGATGTCAGCGCGAAGCGTGTGGAGCGGCACGCGGCCCTCCATGTACTGCTCCACGCGGCGCATCTCGGAGCCACCGAGGCGGCCGCCGACCTTGATACGGATGCCTTCGGCGCCCATGCGCATGGCTGCGCCGAGCGCCTGCTTCATCGCGCGGCGGTAGGACACGCGGCCCTCCAACTGCTGCGCGATGTTCTGCGCGACGAGGCTCGCGTCCAGTTCCGGGCGCTTGATCTCGTTGATGTTGATCTGGACGTCCTTGTCGGTCAGCCGCTTGAGTTCCTCGCGCAGCTTCTCCACCTCGGAACCGCCTCGGCCGATGACGACGCCCGGACGGGAGGTGTGGAGCGTGAGGATGATGCGGCGGGGCGTCCGCTCGATGACGACGCGGGAGAGCCCGGCCCGCTTGAGGCGGGCGTGGAGGTACCGGCGGATCTCTTCGTCCTCGACGAGCTTCTCGGCGTAAGAACCGTCGGTGTACCAGTTCGAGTCCCAGCCGCGGATGACGCCGAGGCGGAAGCCGATGGGGTTGGTCTTCTGACCCATGAGTCTTGGGGGTGTGCTTTGCAGGTCGCGAGGCCTCGGGTCCGTCGGTGCAGGCACCGAGGCGGGCGACCTCTACGTGCGGCGCGCGCGGGCGCGCGGGTTACTCGGCCTCGGCCGCCCCGTCGGGCGTCCCGATGACGACCGTCAGGTGGCTCTGGCGCTTGAGAATCGGGTGGGCGCGGCCTCGCGAGACGGGGCGGAACCGCTTGAACACCGGCGCCTCGTCCACGAAGATGGTCTTGACGATGAGGGCCTCGTCATCCACGCCCGTGTTCTGGTCGTGCAGGTTGGCGTACGCCGACTCGATCGTGCGCTGGATGAACCGGGTGGCCTTCTGCGGGAGGAAGTGCAAGGTGTCGATCGCCTCGGTCACCTTCTTCCCACGGACGGCGTCCGCCACGATCCGCATTTTGCGCGGGCTGATGCGGATGTAGGTCTGCTTTGCGCGTGCTTCCATGTCTCTGGATGTCTATCGGCGACGCTTGTCCGCCTTCGAGCCAGCGTGGCCCCGGAAGTTTCGCGTGGGCGCGAACTCCCCGAGCTTGTGGCCGATCATGTTCTCGGTGACGTAGACGGGCGTGAACTGCTTCCCGTTATGGACCGCGAAGGTCAGCCCGATCATGTCGGGCGTGATCATGGAGGAGCGGCTCCAGGTCTTGATGACCTTCTTTTTGCCGCCCTCCTGCATCGCGTCCACCTTCTGGCGGAGCTTGTAGTAGACGTAGGGCCCCTTCTTGAGCGAGCGTGCCATGGTTACTTCTTTTTCTTCGTCTTGCGACGACGGACGATGTCCTGGTTGGAGGCCTTGTTCTTCTTGCGCGTCTTGAAGCCCTTCGCGTAGACGCCAGTCGGGGACTTGGGGTGCCCGCCAGACGCTTTGCCCTCGCCACCGCCCATCGGGTGGTCCACGGGGTTCATCGCGACGCCGCGTGTCTGCGGCCGGATGCCGAGCCAGCGCGAGCGGCCCGCCTTGCCCACCTCGATGTTGAAGTGGTCCGGGTTGGAGGTCTGCCCGATGGTCGCCATGCACTGCACGGGGACGCGGCGAACCTCGCCCGAGGGGAGCTTCAGGGTGGCCGTCTTGCCCTCGCGAGCGGTCAGCTGCGCGTACGTGCCCGCGCTGCGAGCCAGCTGCGCGCCCTTGCCGGGCCGCATCTCAACGGCGTGGACCGTCGTGCCGAGCGGGATGGCGGAGAGCGGGAGGCAGTTGCCCACATCGGGCAGTGCATCCGGGCCGGAGACAACCGTCTGGCCCACCTCCACCTTGTCCGGGGCGATGATGTACCGCTTCTCGCCATCGGCGTAGACGAGCAGCGCGATGCGCGCCGACCGGTTCGGGTCGTACTCAATGGCCGCGATGCGGGCGGGGATGCCCACCTTGTCGCGCTTGAAGTCGATGATGCGGTAGCGGCGCTTGTGACCACCGCCTCGGTGGCGGCTCGTGATGCGACCGTGGTTGTTCCGCCCACCGCTCTTCTTCAGCGGCGCGAGCAGGCTCTTCTCCGGCTCCGACTTCGTGATCGTGTCGAAGGCCGAGACCGAGCGCTGGCGCTGGCCGGGCGTATTGGGCTTGAGCTTTCGGATTGCCATGGTTGGACAGGTCTGGGCATACGTGCCGCGAGCGCACCGAGGCGGTCCGCCTCGGGGGCTCGGGCTTTGCGCCCGGGGGGTTAAACGGCCTCGTAGAGGTCGATCTCGCCGGAGCGGAGGGTCACGATGGCCTTCTTGAAGCCGGTCGTGCGGCCCTGGACCGCGCCACGCCGTGTGAACTGGCGACGGCGCTTGCCACGGACGATCATCGTCCGGACCTCCTTCACCTCCACGTCGGGGTAGCGCTCCTCGACGGCGGCGCGGATCTGGATCTTGTTGGCGCCTTTGGCCACCTTGAAGGCGTAGTGTCCCTCCTCCATGAGGCGGGCCGTCTTCTCGGTGAGCAGAGGCTCGATGAGGATGCTCATGTGTCTGGTGGGGTCGGGTTACGCCTTCTCGTCAGAGTCGTCCGCCTCAGGGGCGTCCGCCTCGGTGGACTCCGCCTCGGGGGCGGCGGCCTCCGGTTCCGGCGTGTCGGTCTCTGCGTCAGCAGTCGGCTCCTCGACGTCAGTCTCCTCAACCGGAGCCTCCTCGACGGGGGCCTCGGCCTCGGTGGGGGCAGGCGCCTCCTCGGTGACCGGGGCCTCCTCGGTGACCGGGGCCTCCTCCACCGAGGCGGGGGCGACTGGGGTGGCCTCGGCCGCGCGCTTGCCCTTCGGGCGGAGCGTCTCGGTGAGCCCCTCAATCGCTCCCTCTTCCACGAGCACCAGCTTGGCGCTCATGAGGTCGAGGGTGGACGCCTGCGTCGCGTTGAGGATGGCGAGCTTGGGGATGTTGCGACCGCTCCGGTAGAGCACGTCGTCGCGGCCGTCGGTAAGGAAGAGCACCTTCTGGCCGTCCAGCCCATGGCCGGAGAGCAGATCGGCGATCTCCTTCGTCTTCGGGATCTCCAGTTCCACGTTCTCCACGATGCGGATGGCATCGGCGGCGATCTTGTGGGCGAGGGCGCTGCGGCGCGCGAGTTGCTTGGTCTTGCGGTTGACCGAGACCTTGTACTCGTGCGGCTTGGGACCGAAGATGGTGCCACCGCCCTTGCGGAGCGGGCTCCGGGCGTCACCTGCACGGGCGTTGCCGGTGCCCTTCTGGCGGTAGAGCTTGCGGCGGCTCTTCGAGACCTCGCCGCGCTCCTTGGTCTTGTGGGTGCCCTGGCGACCCGCGGCCTGGATGGACCGAACATCGAGCCAGATCACGTGGTCGTTGGGCTCAATGCCGAAGACGGCATCGTCCAACTCAACCTCGCGGCCGGACTCGTCGCCGGAACGGGTGTAAACGGAAAGCTTCATGTCGGGTGGGGTCGTCGGGGCTAGGCGTTGGCCTTGCGGATCTCGAGGATCCCGTTCTTGGGGCCGGGGACGGCGCCAGTAACCAGGACGAGGTTGTTGTCCGGGAAGAGGCGCACGACGCGGAGGTTCTTGACGGTCACGCGCGCGTTGCCCGTGCGGCCCGCCATGCGGGTGCCCTTGAACACGCGGGACGGGTCGGAGGCCTGGCCGATGGAGCCGGGCGCTCGCTGGCGGTTGTGCTGACCGTGGGTCCGGTCGTTGACACCGCCGAAGCCGTGGCGCTTGACGACGCCCTGGAAGCCCTTGCCTTTGCTCTTGCCCGCCACGTGGACGGTATCGCCTTCGGCGAGCACGTCGGCCACGCCGAGTTCATCGCCGAGAGAGACGTCGAGGCCGTAATCGCGGAACTCCACGACATGGCGCTTGGAACCGACGCCCGCTGCCTCGAAGTGGCCCGCGAGAGCCTTCGTGGTGTGCTTGTCTTTCTTGTCCTGGAAGCCGAGTTGGACGGCCTCGTAGCCGTCCGTATCGCTCGTCTTCACCTGCGTCACGGCGCAGGGACCCGCCTCGATGACGGTGCAGACCGTCTGGCGGCCGTCGTCGTCGTAGACGGTGGTCATGCCGACCTTGCGGCCGAGAATGGCGCTCATTGAACCGATGGGTTAGTTAAGCGGGCCAGCACCGTCTCCGCCTCGGTACCGAGGCGGGCGGGCAGGCTGGGGAATCAGACCTTGATCTCGACGTCCACGCCACTCGGAAGCTCCAGCTTCATGAGCGCGTCGACGGTCTTGGACGAGGTCGAGAGGATGTCGATCAGGCGCTTGTGCGCGCGGGTCTCAAACTGCTCGCGGCTCTTCTTGTCCACGTGCGGCCCGCGAAGCACGGTGTAGATCTGCTTCCGCGTCGGGAGCGGGATCGGGCCGCTGACGACGGCGCCGGTCTGCTTCACGGTGCGGATGATCTTCTCCGTGCTCTTGTCGACCAGCGTGTGGTCGAACGACTTGAGCTTGATCCGGATTTTCTGACTTGCCATGATGTGCGGCCAGTGGCCAGTAGGATGGGGCCAGTAGGGGGTGCTGTGGGCGCTTCCCTACTGGCCACTCGCTCTGCGTTTAGTCGAGGATCTTGGAGACGACGCCGGCGCCCACCGTCCGACCCCCCTCACGGATGGCGAACCGAAGACCCTCCTCCATCGCCACCGGCTGGATCAGGTCCACCTTGAACTGCGTGTTGTCCCCCGGCATCACCATCTCCACCCCCTCGTTCAACTCGAT
>JBCCPW010000025.1:0-15776 GCA_039024735.1 Bacteroidota bacterium | reverse complement strand
ACCGGTCTCGGCTGACACGACCGAGGTGCCGGTCGTGCTCACGCGCGACGCGATGACCTTCAGCCTGGACCGCCTCCTGATCCCGGTCGAGGGCGTGGACCGCGGCGATCTGCGCGACTCGTTCACTGCGCCGCGCTCCGGTGGGCGCGTCCATCGCGCCATCGACATCGGCGCGCCCGTGGGGACGCCCGTTCTGGCGGTCTCGGACGGCGAGGTCGTCCGGCGGACCCGGAGCCGCCTCGGTGGCATCACGCTGTACCTCCGCAGCCCAGACGGCGACTACGACTTCTACTACGCGCACCTCTCGCGTTACGCCGACGGCGCGACGGTCGGCACGTTGGTGCAGCAGGGCGACACGCTGGGCTACGTCGGCACGACGGGCAACGCGCGCTCGCCGCATCTCCACTTCCAGGTGCTCCGCCGCACGGGCACGCGCGGCCGGGGCACCCCGGTCAATCCGTATCCTCTCCTTCGGCAAAGCGAGCTGCACGCCGAATCGGGCGATACCGTCCGAGGCTGACGCTCGCGCCGATCCCGAGACCGCCCCTCACGCCCTCGGCTCATGCGTGCTTCGTCGTCCCTCGTCCTCGCCGTTCTGATCGTCACTCTTACCGCCTGCTCGGGTTCCTCGGGAGGGTCGGGCGCGAGCGGATGGGGTGCTGCACCTCGCGCGGAGCGTCCCACCGAGACTCCGTCCCGAACGCCGACCGCGCGCACCCCGTCGCGTCCGGCTTCGTCCGCCTCGGCACCGAGGCGGGATGCGGCAGAGTGGGGGGGCGACGCGGACCTGCCGCCGAGCCTCGCAGCCGGGATGATGATTCCCGTCGAGGGCATCGAGCCGGGCGACCTGCGCGACTCGTTCACTGCGCCGCGCTCCGGCGGACGGATCCACAACGCCATCGACATCGCCGCGCCGACGGGCACGCCGGTCCTCGCGACGACAGACGGCCACATCTCGCGCAAGCACTGGAACCGCCTCGGTGGTCGCACGCTGTACCTCACCTCCGCCGACGGCACGCACGATTTCTACTATGCCCACCTCGACGCCTACGCCGATGGCATCGAGATCGGCACAGAGGTCCGGCGGGGCGACGTGCTGGGGACGGTCGGGAGCACGGGCAACGCGCGAGGGGCGCATCTGCATTTCCAGGTGCTTCGGCGGGGAGCCGGGCGCGGCACGCCCGTCAACCCGTACGGCCTGCTGACGCAGAGCCCGCTCTACGTGGACCGATGAACGCGTCGCGCTGACCCGGGTGGGTCCGCCTCGGTACCGAGGCGGACGGGTTGCGATCCCGAGGGGGCCGCGCACGGGTGGCGGGTATCTTTGCGTTCCGCTGCGCCGCCCTTCCCCCGTCCCCCATGGCGAAGTCTCGCAAGAGCTCTCCTGCTCGCAAACGCAACCAGCCTGCGCCCCTGGAGGGCAACGAGGTCTGGAAGAAGCGCGGGCGCGTCCGCCGCTCCGGGCCCTCGGTCTCCGCGCTGACCGAGAAGACGTGGTGGGAGCGGCAGGCACCGGCGGTTCGCCACGCGATCTGCCTCGGCTTCTTGCTCGTGGTGGCCCTCGGGTTCACCGCCCCGGCTACGTTCACCGGGGACCGCCTCGCGGGAGACGACACGCTCCGCTGGCGCGCGATGGCGGCCGACATCCTGGAGTGGCAGGAGCGGACGGGTGGCGAGACGCCGCTCTGGGCGCCCAACCTCTTCGCCGGGATGCCCGCCTACTTCATCCACGATCCGTCCGGGCCGCCCAGCGTGGACAGTGTGCCGTCTTCGCTCCGAGGCTTCGGGCTGTGGCCTGTCGCGCATCTCATCGTGATGCTGTTCGGGGCGTACGCGCTCGTGTTTTTCCTGACGCGAACACCGCTGGCGGCCGTCGCGGGGGCGATCACCTACAGCCTGACGACGTACTTCCCGATCATTCTCGTCGCGGGGCACAACTCCAAGTTCATCGCGCTGGCCTACGCGCCGTGGTTGCTGCTGGCCTTCGCGGCGCTCCTGCGGCGTCCGTCCGGCTCCGGGTGGATGCTGTCGGCGCTCCTGACGGGCCTCTTCGCCATCGCGGCGGCAGTCAACATTGAGGCGGGGCACATCCAGATCACGTACTACGTCGTCATCCTCGCGGGCATTTGGTGGGTCGTGGAGGGCATCGCGGACTGGCGCGATGGCACGATCAAAGCCTTTGGGGTCTCGACGCTCTTCCTCCTCGTGGGGTCGGTCCTGGCGCTCGCCATGATGGCCCACCCGACGCTGGCGCAGTGGGAGTACAAGGAGTTCACGATTCGTTCCGCGGGTCCGGGCGGGGGTCTGGCGTGGGAGTACGCGATGAACTGGAGCCAGGGCCTCGGCGAGTTGACAACGCTCCTCGTGGCCGGAGCCTACGGCGGCGCCAGCCCGACGTACTACTGGGGGGCGAAGATCTTCACGTCCGGCCCGCACTACGTGGGCGCGGTGGTGATCTTCCTCGCGCTTCTGGGCGTGGCGGGCGTCGCGCGGCGCTCTGTGGTGGCGTTCGCGGTGGTCGGTGTGTTGACGCTGCTCTTCGCGTTGGGCGAGAACTTCGAGCTGCTCAACCGGACCGCGTTTGAGGTGCTGCCGCTGTTCAACTCGTTCCGAGTGCCCGAGACGTGGCTTGCGATCACGTCGCTGCTGCTGGCGCTGCTCGCTGGATGGGGGGCGTATTACCTCCAACGTCGCGAGGCGACGCCCGAGGCGGCGGCCCGGAAGCAGCGAAATGCCCTGCTCATCGGGGGAGGACTTGGCGCGGTGCTCCTCGTGATCGCCGTCGCCGGGCCGAGCCTCTTCGCGCTGGAGAGAGACGGGGAGACCGCGCAGATTGAGGCCCAGATTCAGCAGTCGGCCGTGCAGCAGGGGATGGACCCGCGCGATCCGGCGGTGGCGCAGCAGATCAGCCAGATCGTTGGGCAAGCGCGCACCGAGTTGCGGACGGAGCGCACCGAGATGCTCACCGGCGACGCATGGCGCTCGCTGCTCTTCCTCGGCCTCGCTCTGGGCCTCGTAGTGGCGCGGCTCCGGGGGCGGATTCCCTCGTGGGCAGCCCTCAGCGGACTCGCGTTGCTGATCACCATCGACCTGTGGGGCGTGGGGCGGCGCTACTTCAATGAAGACGCCAGCGCCTTGCGCAGCCGCACCGACCTGACCGCCAACATCCCGAAGACCGACGCCGACCGGTTCATCGAGGAGCGCGAGATCGAGGCGGGCGGACCGGGCACCTTCCGCGTGTTGCCGTCCTCGCCCTCGCAGAACGAGTTCGCGATGGCCCACTACGAGTCGGTCGGCGGATACCACGGGGCCAAGCTGGCGCTCATCCAGGACTACTTCGACCGCATCCTGCCGGACGACTCGACGGTGTTCAACGAGAACGCCGTGGACCTCCTCGGTGCGCGCTACACGCTCCTCCCCGGCCTGCTGCCGGGCACGACCCCGCTCTTCCAGGATCCCGCCTCGGGGATGGTGGTGGGAGAAAACCCGGACGCTCTGCCGCGTGCCTTCCTGGTGCAGGACGCCGTCGTGGTGGACGATGAGACGGCCATCGCACGGATTCGCTCGGACGAGACGGACCTGCGCCAAGTGGCGCTCCTCGCCGAAGACCTCCCGGCAGGGGTCTCGCTGCCCGGCCGCCGCGTGGCGGTTGCCGACTCGGTGGGGACAGACGCCGCGGGCGTCGCGGCGGATTCGGTCCGCCTCGGTACCGAGGCGGAGGACGCCGTGGGCCGCGCGCTCGCGCCGGGCGTCACGCTGGTCCGCTTCGCGCCAGAGGAGGTCGTCTGGACCGTCGAGACGGACGCGCCGAGCCTGCTGATCGTCAATGAGATCTACTATCCGGCGGGCTGGACGGCGACGGTGGACTCCCGCGAGGCGCCGATCCTGCGGGCCAACATCCTGCATCGTGCCGTGCCTGTTCCGGCGGGACGGTCCATCGTGGAGATGCGCTTCGAGCCCGAGGCCCACGCGCGCGGTCTGTTCATCTCGTGGATCTCAACGCTCCTTGTATACCTGGGGGTCGTCGCGCTGGCAGGCTTGTTGTGGTATCGGCGCGGCCAGGACGACGCATAGAAGCGGGGCGTCGTCTGTCAGGGTGCAGGCGGACAGGGTCGTCGTCGGAAGCCATCTGTGGGCCTCCGGCAGATAATCCCTACATCCGACATCATTCGTCCCCGAACCACAGGTGTAAACTGGTGGCCAACGGCTTGGGCGACAGTCTCGCCCGGACTCTCCGCGACGCGGTCTTTCCGGCCCAATGAAGCGCCTGCTCCTCCTGACCTACTACTTCCCGCCCTCGGGCGGCGCGGGTGTGCAGCGCACGCTCAAGTTCACGAAGTACCTCCGCGACTTCGGCGTGGAGCCGGTCGTGCTGACGGTGGAGGCGGGCGCCTACCCGAGCCTGGACCCGACCCTCGCGCGAGACATCCCCGAGGGTGTGGAGGTGATCCGCACGAAGGCGCTGGACCCGTTCGGGATCTACGGCGCCCTGACGGGCCGCTCCCGGCAAGACGCCGTTGAGGTGGGCTCTGTGGCCGAACGCACGGGCTGGGCGAAGCGCCTCGGTGTATGGGCGCGAGCCAACGTGTTCCTTCCTGACGCGCGCGTGGGGTGGGTGCCCTTTGCGCTGAAGGCCGCACGCGAGCGGATCGGCCGGGGCGATGTGGACGCGGTGCTGACCTCGGGCCCGCCGCACTCGGTTCACCTCGTCGGCCTCAAGCTGCGCGAGCAACTCGATGTGCTGGGCCTCCAGTGGATCGCCGACTTCCGCGATCCCTGGACCGGGATCACGTTCTACGACGAGTTGCCGATGACGGGCCCGGCGCGCCGGTTCGACCGAAAGCTGGAGCGCCGCGTCCTTCGGTCGGCCGACCGCGTGCTGACCGTCTCGCCGACATGGGCACGTGACCTGGAGCTCCAGGGCGATCTCATGCCCGGCGGCGTCACCGTGATCCAGAACGGATTCGACCCCGACGACATCGCGCACGTGGACGAGCCGGTCCGGTCGGATGCCTTCGAGATTGCTCATGTCGGGAGTCTGTACGGCTCGCGCAACCCCGAGGCGCTCTGGGCCGCGATCCGGCTGCTCCGCGCCGAGGGCGTTGTGCCGAGGCTTCGCATCCGCCTCGTGGGCCGCGTGGATGCGGCGGTGGAGCGCTCGCTCGCGGCTCATGGCCTCGCAGAACTCGTGGACCGTACGCCAGTGGTGCCGCACGACGAGGCCGTCCGCGCGATGGCGCGGGCGGGGCTGCTGGTGCTCTCCATCGAGGACGTGCGTCAGGACGAGGGCATCCTGACGGGCAAGCTCTACGAGTACCTCGCGAGCGGACGGCCCGTCCTCGCGCTCGGTCCGGTCGGGGCAGATGCGGACCGGCTGCTGCGTGAGACGGGCGGTGGCGCGCTCGTCGCCCGGGACGACGTGGACGGAGCCGCAGCCGACGTTCGCATGCACTACGCCGCGTGGGAGGCGGGTTCTCCCCGACCGGGCGCCGAGGCGGAATCCCTCGCGCAGCTCTCGCGCCGAGCCCAGGCGGGCGCGTTGGCGGCGATGGTGTAGGGGGCGGGAACGCACGCCGCCTCGGTGGTGTCCCGCCTCGGTACCGAGGCGGATCGGTTCAGCGGCCTAGGCCCACACGCGTCAGAAGGCCCCGGACCTCTTCCCACGAGTACACCCGGAGCGCGACGATCAGCGGGACGTACGCCCCCACGAGCGCAATCCGTGCGGCGAGGCGGGGGACGAGATTCCACTCCAGCGTGAGGTGCCCGAGCAGATAGAGAGCGCCCACGAGTGCGAGCGCCCGCACGAGGAGGGTCCAGTCGAACCGCGTGCCGACCTCGCGCGAGACCGTTCGGGCGGTGATCGCGAGGAGGCCGCCGTAGGAGAGGACGGTCGCGACAGCCGCGCCCATCGCGCCCATCGCAGGGATCAGCGCCACGTTGAGCGCCACGTTCACAGCCGTCGCGAGGAGGATGTTGCGCGCGATGGTGCCGGTGCGGCCCTCGGCGTAGAGGATGGTCACGAGGACGTAGTACGTGCCGTAGAGCGCGAACCCGACCGCGAGCGGCAGCGCGAGCGTCTCCACACCGAGGAACGCGGGGTTCGGCGAGACGAACCGCGTGAGGTCGAACGCCCCCAGGCCGAGCGCGAGCGACGCCCACCCGGCGCCCACGACCACGTGCCGGAACGTCCGCCGGTGGAACGCGCTGCCGCCGCCCGCCTCCAGGTTCTTGACGCCGAGGACGCTGAATGCCGCCGAGAAGCTGGACACGAGCAAGAGATAGAGCACGCTCGCGAGGCGCCCGGCCCAGTCGTACACGGCCACGGTCTCCAGGTCCGCGAGAGCCTTGAGGAGGTAGCGGTCGCCGAGGTTGAGCAGGATCACGCCCACGCCCGCCGCCGCCAGCGGCACGCCGAAGGCCGCAAGCCGACGAAGCCCGCCCCACCGGAGCCTCCAGGGCAGATGCACGGCCATCCCGCCCGCCATCACGAGCGCGCTGATCCCCGCCGAGGCGACGTACGCCCACAGGAGGCCCACAAGCCCGGCCTCCATCACGACTAGACCCACGTAGGCGCCCACCACGAGCAGTACCATCTCCACCCCAATCGCGAGGACGTGCAGCCAGACCCACTCCTGATTCCGCAGGTACGCCGCAGGTGTCGCCGCGAGGACCTTCGCGCCGATGTACACCCCGATCAGTCGGACGGCCATCGCGTGCTCGGTCCCGTCGAGGAGCCATCGGGCGAGGGGATCCGCGAGAGCGATCACGGCGAGGGCGCCGAGGACCCCCAGCACCGCCCCACCGAGGAGGGCCGTGAAGGACAGCGCGCCGCGCTCGGCGTGCGCATCGGGCGCGCCCCAGAACTTGAGGAGCCCGTTCGAGAGGCCGAGGCCGAACAGCGGGATCGCCACCTTGGCCGTCGTCTCCAGCATCGCGAGGCGCCCGAACGCCTCCTGCGCGAGGTACGCCGGGTCCAGCGTGAAGAAGGCCAGCGCGAAGCCCGCCGCCTTGAGCAGCACGTTGCCGAGCGTGTAGACGCCGGTCTGTTTGACGAGGCGGACGAGGCTCGGCACGATCAGGTGGCCCCGCCTCGGGGCGTGCGTGCCCCCACCGATGCGGGGTGGATCAGGCGGTGGTAGAGGTCGAGCGTGGGCGGGAGGACCGCCTCGGGAGTGTAATCGCGGAGGACGTGCGCGCGGCCTGCGGCCCCGAGGCGGGCGGCCAGCGCATCGTCGGTGAGGAGCCGCACGAGGGCGTCCGCGATCTGCTCTGGATGGTCGGGGTCCACGAGCAGCCCCTCCTCTCCGTCGGCCACCACCTCGGGCCCGACGCTCCGCGTGGTGTAGACCGTCGGGCAGCCCCACGCCATGCTCTCCACGGCGACGTTCCCGAACGTCTCCGTGTACGACGGGAAGACGCCCGCCCGTGCTCGCGCGAGGGCATCGAAGAGGGTGGCCCGTGACACGTGGCCTGCGAAGGTCACCGTCCCGCGCACCGCCTCGGGCAGGCGTCCCACGAGGTGTTCGCGCATGCCCCCCCCCTCGGGCCGGACGGTGTCTTTGCCGAAGAGGGTCAACCGCGCCTCTGGGACGCGCGCCACCACCTTGGGCCATGCCGCCATGAGTGGCTCCACGCCTTTCTTCTGGGTTAGCGTCCCCGAGAACACAACCGCGTACGGATCGCGCGAGGCGAACGATGGTACCTCTGGCGGCGGGTCGATCACGTTGGGCACGATGAGGTCCGGCGGACCGAGGCGGAAGATCTCGCGTGTGAGCGCGGCCGAGTGCCGAGTCTGTGCGATCCAGGCGTCGGCCCGGCGGTAGGAATCTGCCTCCATCCAGGCCGTCAGACGGTTGGGGCGGCGGCCCAGTTCGCGCGCGAAGTAGACGTTGGAGCCGCTGGAGCGAAGCACGAGCGGGACCGGCTGCCTCGGCCAGAGTGCGAACCAGCCCCGGCTGTCGGGCGCTTCGACGAGGTCCACCTCGCCCGCCTCGGTCCACGCGTGAACCTGCCGGTAGAGCCGCCGCCACGCCGGGATCCAGCCCACCCGACCGCCTCCGGCGCGGAGCCGCCATACGCGTACGCCCTGGTCCTCCTCGTAGTCCGGCGCGGGGTAGTCTCGCGGATACGCGCCGATGACGCGAACCTCGTGCCCTGCCGCCGCGAGGTGCCGCCCGAGGATGCGGTACCGTGTCCCGATGCCCCCGTGCGGGCCGGGCGGGTACTCCGAGCAGAGGATGCAGAGACGCACGGTCAACAGTCGGGATGAAGGACGACGTTGCGCTGGGTGCTCAGGTCGAGATCCGCGAGCGGATGGGCATCGGTTGGGGTGTCGAACTCGGCGGCGTGGGTGTACCCCATCGCGCGAAGGAGCGCGAGGAGCGAGCCGGTCCCGCCTGCGGTTTCGATCCGGTCCGGGTTGATCTCCATGAGCAGAAGCGGGCGCACCGTGTCGAAGAACGACCGGGCGCCTCGGAGAAACGCCATCTCGGCGCCCTCCACGTCCAGCTTCAGAACCGTGCGGCCGGGCAGCGTGGCCGGGTCCAGCACGTCATCGAGGCGGTGCACGTCCACCTCGGTGGCTGCCCATGTGGCGTCCGGGACGTCGTCGAGGAGGGTCGCGGAGCCGCTGCTCCCGGGCGGCACGTGGAGACGGAGCGTGCCCGGGGCGTCGCCCAGGGCGAAGGGCAGCACGCGCGCGGGCGTCTCGGGGGCTGTCTCGGCGAGCGAGCGCTCCACGAGCGGCGCCAGCCGTGCCTGTGGCTCCACCGCCACCACGGCGCCTTCGCGCCCGACGATCCGCGAGGCGACCAGCGAGAAGCTCCCGTGGTTGGCGCCCACGTCCACGAACGAGTCACCGAGGCGGAGGAGGTCGTGGAGCACGCGCGGCTCGCCGCCGGGCCGAAGCTCGTTGGGGACCTGCAGGAACCGGGGATCGTCCAGGGCGAGCCAGACGACGTACTCGCCCACGGCGAGGCGGGCCGCCTCGGGAAGTCCGAGGGTCCGGCGGAGCCGCATCGCGGCACGGAGTGCGCCCCGTCCGAACACCACGTCGTCCCAGAGCGGGCGCTGGGCCGCGCACCACCGCGCGAACGCCCGGACCGGCCCCGGCAGCTGACGCCGAAGGCTGGGATCGCGGAGCCAGCCCACGACCGACTGATGGAACAGCCATGCGCCCTCGAACTGCGGCGAAAACAACGCCTGCGCGAGAGGCCGGACGCCCGGCACTCGCTTCACCACCGTCCGCCAGGAGTGCGGACCGCTCATCCCGCCTCGGTGACAGACTGGACGACCTCGCGCAGCGCCCGGCGGCGCTCGGCCCGCGAGTATGTCGCGATCACGCGCTCCCGAGCCGCCCGGCGCCGCTCCGGCGTGGCCGACTCCAGCGCGTGCTGGATCACCCCCGCGACGTGCTCCGCCTCGGGCCGGTCCACGAGGTACCCGGTCTCGCCGATGGTCTCCGGGATGCCGAAGACGGGGCTCCCGACGGGAATGCAGCCGCTGCACATCGCCTCGCCGAGCACGTTGGGTTGCCCTTCAGCGCGCGAGAGTTGCGCGTACACCGAGGCGCCGCCGTAGATCGCGGCCAGATCGGCTCGGGGCCGAGGCGGGAGGACCTGGACGTTCGGCCCGGCGCCGTACCGCGCTCGGAACGCCGCGATCTCGTCCTCGGGCACGCCCACGACCTGAAACGTCACATCCGGGAGGTGCTGCGCGGCGGCGACGAACACGTCGAGCCCTTTGCGGCGTTGCACGCGCTCGCGACCGAGGTGGCCGACGGTGCAGACGACCGGCGGCCGGTCGGCGTCGGAGAGCGCCCAGTCCGTCGGGTCGAAGCCGAACGGGACGACGGTGTAGGGCGTCGCGAAGCCGGGAACGTGGGCGCGGACGCCGTTCTGGAGCCACTCCGGATAGGCCGAGTAGCGGTTCTCGTGCCAGATCATCGTCTCGGAGCACGGCACGACGTGCGAGACGTTCCGCAGCACGTAGCGTGCGAGCGGCGCCCGCCAACTCTCGTAGACGCCGTAGCCCAGCGCGGGCAGCGCAATGGCGTCGAACCCCGCCACGGCGACCAGCACGGGAACCCTTCGCGCGCGCGCGAGGCGGGTGGGGAGCACCATGTGGGAGTCTGCGAACCATCCGTAGACGGCGTCCGCCGTGGGGAGCGTCTCGCGGAGCCAGGCCCACTGCCGGGCGGTCTCCCGGGCGAGGGCGGTCGCGTTCGCGGCGCGGCTCCCCTGGTTCACGTCGAAGTGGAAGACCTCCACCTCGGCGAACGCGCGGAGGTGATCGATGTCCTCGCGCACGAACGACTCGAATCCCTGGGTGACGAAGAGGAGACGCAAGCGGGGAGCGGCCAGAACGCGGGCGAAACGGCCCCGAAGGTACGCCGGAGGGTGCGTGCCTCGCGGGAGCACGCCGGGTGCCACGGGAGCAGACGCGGCGTAGATTGCCTGTCCGGGATCAGTCCCGGCCCCTCCTCTCCATCCCAGAGACCAACTCAATGGCAGAAGCAGACTACGGCGCCGCGCTCGGCATGGTCGAGACCCGCGGTCTCGTCGGTGCGATCGAGGCCGCCGACGCGATGGTCAAGGCCGCACGCGTCAACCTCATCGGCAAGGAGCAGATCGGTGGCGGCTTCGTCACGGTCATGGTGCGCGGCGATGTCGGCGCGGTCAAGGCGGCGACCGACTCCGGCGCTGCGGCGGCCGAGCGCGTGGGCGAGCTCGTCTCGGTCCACGTCATCCCGCGCCCGCACGCCGAGGTGGAGGCCATCCTCCCCAACGGCTAGCCGCGCGGCACCCACCGTGCCCCGGCCCGACACTCCACCCGAGGGGGGCGCCCTCGGGATGCTCGAAACGCTCGGCCTCGTGGCCGCCATCGAGGCGGCCGACGCGATGGTCAAGGCGGCCCGTGTCCGGCTCGTCCAGCAGCAGCGGACGGTGCCGGGGCTGGTCACCCATTTTGTCATCGGCGAGACCGCGGCGGTCCGCGCGGCGGTGGACGCCGGGCGCGCGGCGGCGGAGCGCGTGGGCCGGGTGGCCGCCAGCCACGTCATCCCACGTCCGGCCGACGGCCTGCTCGATCAGGTCGTGTTTCCCCTCGCGGGCCGAGCCAGCGATTCCCGCCTCGGTCCCGATCCCAGTACCGAGGCGGACGCCCCCGGCGGGTCGGCGGAGGTGTACCGCGCGAAGACCGTCCGCGAGTTGCGCGCGATGGCTCGTGAGCGCGACGGCGGCCTCTCCGGCCGCGACATCGCCCGCGCCACCAAGGCGGATCTGGTGGCCTACCTCTCCAGCGGGTCCTGATGGCGGGCGCCCCGCTCCGCCGCCTCCGCGCGCTGTTCCCCAGGGTTCAGGCTCCAGGCGAGCCCGAGCAGACGCGCAACGGCCTCGCGATGATGCTCTCGCTGCTCGTCGCGGTGGTGTTGTGGTTCACGTTCTCCATGCAGGAGACCTACACGACGACCGTCGAGGTGGGGCTGGACGTGGGCTCTCTCCCCGAGGGGCAGGCTCTCCAGCGCCCGCCGCCGATGACCGCCCGGGTTAGCCTCCAGGGCCGAGGCGAAGACCTCTTCGGGCTTGCGTGGACCCCGCCCCGCGTTCGCCTCTTCGCCGACGGCCCGACGGTGAACGTGGCCGAGGCGGTCCAGTCCGACGCGGGGTGGCTCCCGGTCGGCGTGTCGGTGCTCGGGGCGCAGCCGCGCACCATCCGCCTCGACCTGGACGAGAGCGTGACGGTCCGCATGCCGATCCAGTTCGAGGGCCGGATCCGCGCCGCCGAGCCCTACGATCTCCTTCGTCCCCCCACACTCGCCCCCGACTCGGTGACGGTCACCGGCGCCCGCTCGCTGCTCGACGGCTTCGATGCGTGGCCCACCGACCGCGTCATCCGGGAGGACCTCCGCGATGACCTGCGCCTGCCCATCGCGCTGTCCGACACCTTCGGGAGTCTCGTGACCCTGTCGGCGCAGTCCACCGAACTCAACGCGTCCATCGTGGAGTTCGCCGTGGGCGACCTGACGCTGGAGGTGGAGGCGGAGAACGTGCCGCCGGGCACGGGCATCCGATTCGAGCCGGGGACGGTCCGAGCGACGTTCCGCTCGCCCACGGGCGACGCCTTCGCGCGGGTTGAGGAGGTGGGTTTCCGGGCCGTCGTGGACTTCGAGGACGTGATCCGCGACGGAGGCGCCGGGACAGTCAATGTCGGCGCGAGGGTGCCCGCCCGCCTCGACGCGCGGTCCATCCGGTTCGAGCCCTCGCGCGTGGAGTACTTCTTCACGAGCCGCGACACGACGCAGGCCGAGCGCTGAGGCCCGCCTCGGTGCGTCTGGGAGAGGCACCGAGGCGGAGGCCCGTTCACCGCACGACGGTGAGGCGCTGGGTCGCCGCTCCCGCGCCCGACTGGGCGACGAGCAGGTAGACGCCCGGCGCGAGCCCATCGACGGAGACACCGAGGCGGAGAGACGTGGGGACTGGCCCGTCGTGAAGGACGCGGACCGTGCGCCCCGTCACGTCGTGGAGGGTGACCCGGACCGCATGGCGCGAGTCGGTTCCGAGGAAGTCCACCGAGAAGGCGTCTCGGGCAGGGTTCGGCGCAGGAGCGCCCAGCACGAGAGACGGCTCCGTCGGTTCGGGGGTGCTGGACGTGGAGATCACCGCCTCGGCCTCCACCGCTCCGATGTCGCAGTCGGCGCCTGCGGGGCGAGCCCCGCCGCGCTGGTCCTCGTTGATCCCAACGCAATCGCCTGCGTCGATGAGCGGGCTGCCCATGAGCGGGAGGCGAGTCGCTGTAAAGCCGCCGTTGTTCCCTAGCGTGCCGAGCATGGGGTCGAGTGGTGCGGCCTCCGTCCCGACGAAGTCACCAGTAGCGTTCGGCGTCCCCGCCGGGAAGATGGACATCGCGCCCCGCCCGTCGCTGATGAAGTTGGTGCCACCACTGGTCCAGACGTTCCCGATGGAAAGATCTGGCGCGACCGCTCCGCCTCGGTCCTCGTTGCTGCTCACGGCCGAGTTGACCAGCGTGACGCCGCTGAAGCCCCAGATCCCGCCGCCATCGCCGTCGCCGTCCGAGTCCGCATCCGCCACGTTTCCGGTGATGGTGAGCGAAAGGAGGTCCGCGGTGGCCGAGCCGACGTAGATCCCACCGCCCGAGCGCGTCGCGCGATTGTTCGCGAAGGTCGAGACGCTCACGGTGCCAGTGCCGCTGTTGAGGTGGAGGCCACCGCCCGTCTCCGCCTCGTTTCCTGAGAACGTGCTCTTTTCCACAACGAGGGGGAAGTTGTTGGTAAAGAAGACCCCGCCGCCCTGACCGGGGGACACGTTGTCGCGGAACTCGCTCTCGCGGATGGTGACAGAGGAGTTGATGGCGTAGAGACCGCCGCCGCTTCCGAAGCCCGTGACCCGGTTGCCGAGGAAACGGGTGCGGATGAGTGTCAGGCTGTTCGCGCCCGACGCGACGATGGCCCCGCCATCTCCATCGTTCGAGACGTTGCGGATGACGACGTCTTCGAGCGTGACATTCGCGCCAGCGAAGAACAGGAAGGCACCGTCGGTGATGGGCGTCGCGCCCCCGCCCTCGATGGTGAGCCGTTCGAAGCGAGCCGTCGCGTTCTGCACTTCCAGAAGCTGACTGGTAACACTGCCGGTCAGGATCGTCTCGGACGGAGACATCCCGCGAAGCGTGACCTCCGTGGTGAAGCGGAAGCCGACATCGAGCGTGAAGGTGCCCGCGACAGAGAAGGTGATGACATCGGCGCCGTTGCCCGCTGTGCAGGCGTCGATGGCCTGATCGAGTTCGGCGGAGAGCATGGCCTCGCGAAGAGAACAGTCGCCGTCTGTGTTATCCTCGGTGTCGGTCGTGTTGACCGTAATCGTGGCGGCGTGCGCGGTGCTGGAGGCGAGCACGAGGAGAGCGAGAAGGAGCAATCGGGGCATGAGCGGAGGAGGAGGTTCACCCGGTCTCTCGCAGATCGGCGCGAGACCGGGCCATCCGTCTTTCCGCCGGTCCATTCCTCCCGCCTCGGGACCGAGGCGGGCAGGGGCAGAACGGGGCATCGGTCGCTTGCCGCGGGAGAGGGGGCGGGCTGGAGTCGTCGCCGCACGTCGGTAGCCGGAGTGGGGGGTGGGGCACCGACTCGGTGGCCCGGTTTCAGATCCGATGGCCCCTGTTTCGTCGGGAGCGCGAGTGGTCCAGTGTCATCACTCCTCCTTGCCCGTCATGGCGTACCGATTCCTTCCGCTCGCTCTCTTGCTCCTGGCCCTGATCCCCGCGGTGGCCGCTCAATCGCTCCCGGACATCGAACGCGCCGCTGCCGACGCGGGCGCGGATGCGGTCACCGCTCGCGCCCTCGCGCAGGCCGCCACCGCGGCCCTCGGCGAAGACCAGCGCCTCACGGTGAGCGGTCAAACGTTTGGCAACTACGGCACCTCTGTCTCCCTGGATGGAGCCCGTGCACTGGTAGGGGCTCTGGGCGAAAGCACCGAGGGGGCGGCCTCTGGCGCCGGAGCGGTGTACGTGCTCGAACTCATCAGCGGGACCTGGACGCAGACCGCCCGCCTGACGGCAAGTGACGCTGCCAGCCTCGACAACTTCGGATGGTCTGTGTCTCTCGACGGCGAACGGGCCCTCATCGGTGCAGTCTCCGACGCTCACGGCGGGGGTGTTGGGGCCGGAAGCGCGTACGTGTTCGACCTCTCAGGCGGCGTGTGGAACGAGACGCAGAAACTCATCGCTAGCGACGCGGACGACGGTGACGAATTTGGGGCCTCGGTGTCTCTTGACGGCACCCGGGCTCTCATCGGCGCCTGGAGGGCGGACGTGGGCGGGGCCTCTAGCGGCGGCGCAGCGTACGTCTTTGACTTGGCAGGCGGGACATGGAGCCAGACCCAGAAGCTCACCGCCAGCGACGCGGACGACGGTGACCAGTTTGGGGGCTCGGTGTCTCTTGGCGGCGAGCGGGTCCTTATCGGTGCAGGATTCGACACGCACAGCGGGCTAACCGAGGCGGGGAGTGCCTATGTCTTCGACCTCTCGGGCGGGACATGGAGCCAGACCCAGAAGCTCACCGCCAGCGACGCGGACGACGGCGACCAATTTGGGTCCTCGGTGTCTCTTGGCGGCAATCGGGTCCTCGTTGGTGCAGACCACGACAGTCACAGTGGGCTGACCGAGGCGGGGAGTGCGTACGTGTTCGACCTCTCCGGCGGCACGTGGAGCCAAACCCAGAAGCTGACCTCCGGTGACGCCGCTACCTCCGACCGATTCGGACATTCTGTGTCCCTGGATGGCAGTCGGGCCCTCATCGGCGCAAACCTCGATGATCACAGCGGGAGTAGCGGGGCCGGAAGTGCGTACGTCTTCGACCTCTCGGGCGGCGTGTGGAGCGAGACCCAGAAGCTCACCGCCAACGACGCGGGATTCGGCGATACCTTCGGCGCCTCGGTGTCGCTTGACGGGGAGCGTGCATTCATCGGCGCACCGGGCGACGAGCACAGCGGCCTGTTCCTCGCGGGGAGTGCCTACGTCTTCGATGTGTCGGGAGCGCTCTGGTCCGAGACTCAGAAAACGACCGCCGTGTCGGCCGAGGACAGCGACAGTTTTGGCACATCCGTCGCGATGGATGGCAACCGGGCGATTGTGGGGGCCTTTCTGCGCAACCACTCGGGACTCGTCTCCGCCGGGGCGGCACACATCTTCGAGTTCGTGAGCGGCGCATGGGTCCAGACTGCGGAGCTGATCGCGAGCGACGCGCAAACGTCGGATGGGTTGGGGTT
>JBCCPW010000024.1:0-15913 GCA_039024735.1 Bacteroidota bacterium | reverse complement strand
ATCGGGGTGAAGAGCCCGATTCCAGAGAACACCGAGTTCCGCACGACAACCTCGCCGCCTCGGCTCGTCTGGACGGAGAGCCCCTGGATGCCGTCCGCGCTCGTCGCGATGACTTCGTTCCGCTCCGCGACCATGCGGGTTCCGTCCGCACGAAGCTCGAAGGCCGTGGGGGTGCTGAACCCGCCCCCCTGCGCCGTCTCGATCCGGTTGTCCGCCACGACGGTCTCGGGGGCGTCGGGGCCTCGGGCGACCACGCCAATGATCCCGCCGGACGAGCCGCCGCCCGAGACGGTGACCACATTCCTCGTGACCGTGTGGCCGCCGGACGGCTGCCCGCTGCCCAAGACTCGGATGGCAGTGCCGCCGGTGAGCTCGAACGTGTTGTCCGTGATCGTCGCGCCACGGCCCTGGACCGACACCATCCCGAAGGGCGGCGCTCCGGCGAACCGGCTGTTCGTGATGGTGGGCCCATCGCCGCCGAACGGCACGTTCACGAGGACGCCAAAGCTGACGGTCTCGGCACCGCCCGCGACATCCATGTCGTCGAACTGAGCGCTCGCCCCGTCCACCTGGATCCCGCCGATGCCCTGGCTGGACACGCTGGAACCCGACCGCACGGCGACGCCACCGACCGCCACATCGTCGGCGCGGATCCACGCGGCCTGACCGTTGGTCTCGACCGTGACATCCCGGAGCGTGAGACCGGCTCCGTCCGGCCCCACGTCAATGAGAGGACGGGAGCCGCCCCCAACGGTGCTGGCGACCACGACGTCGTCGCGGCTGGTCCCGGCGATGGTCGCGCCGCCGTAGAGCGCGAGCGAGATGCCCTCCGCATAGCGACCGGCACACGCGGTCACCGTCGTCGTAGCCGTCGCGGCGAAGGCGGCGGCGTGGAGCGAGCGGGTCGCAGCCGAGGGGCACTCGCTGAGATCGTCGTCGACCTCGATCTGGGCGGCGGGTGCGGCGAGGTCGGCGCGGAGCGCGAACGCGCCCGTCGGCTCGTCGCCGACCTCGACGCCGGAGAACCCGAAGGGCCCGGCAGCGACCGCGACGATGTACGTCTCCGCCTCGGGGAGGCGTGCGCCGAGCGCTTCGAGCAGGCCCGGGGGCCGGTCGGCTGGGAACACGTCGAACTCGGGGTCGAAGCGGAGGGCTTGAGGGAAGGCGCTGGTCCCCGTCTCGGTGCCCTGTCCCGGGAACAGATCTCCAGCATCCAGCGGCGCGATGGACACCGAGGCGCTCACCCCGAGGGGGTCAGCCCCATCGGCGGTCAGCGCCGCGACGACGCCCGTGCCATCGGCGGCATCGATCCGGTAGAGCGCGAGGTCGCCCGGCCGGTCGATCCGGCCCGTGACCTCCGCGCGCCCGTCAGCCCCAGCCACCAGCGGCGCGAGGTCGGTCACCGAGGCGACTCCGTTGAGCGCAGCGGTGTACGCAGGGGCCGCAGACCTGCCGGACTCGAGCACCTCCATGCGGTACGTGCCGTTGCCCAACTGCTCGACGCCGAACGCGCGAGACTCCGTGCGTGGAGCCCCGACCGTCTGAAGGATGAGGGCGGTCGGATCCGCGTCCGGCGAGATCGCCCCGGCGCGTACCAGCGTGCCCGCCTCGGCCTCGAAGCGGTAGTTGTGCCGTTCGCCCCCACGGAGTGCCCCGGAGACGACATCCCCGGGCTGGATCATCGGGACGGCGCGGAGCGCGACGACGGCGGTCCCGGCATTCTGCGCCGGCACGTCGAGCGTGACGAAGTACGTGCCCGCCTCGGCGAGCTCGATGTACGCGCTCGCGTTCAGTCGGAGGCCGGACGAGATCCGCGGGATCTCGGTGCCGTCCGGGCTGAACACGCGAAGCTGTCCCTGCGCGAGGTCCTCACTCCCGAGATACACATCGACCGGCTGGCCCTCGGCGGCCTCGAACGTGAACGAGGCCGCGGTGCCGTCCGACGGGACCGGAACACTCGCCTCGCTGCCGACCGCGATCTGCTGGGTCTGCCCGCCGACGAGGCCGAGGCGGTACGTCCCTGGCTCTCCGCTCGTCCCGTCCACCTCGATGGCAAAGAGCCCCGTCTGTTCGACAAGCGCCTGGAACGCGAAGTCCACGCCTGGCTGGAACGATCCCGACGTGATCTCGGTGCCGTCGGGGCCGCGCAGCGTGACCGTCCCGCGAAGCGACGAGCCCGCAGCCGATCCGGCGGTGATCCGGACGAAAGCCCCGGACTCGGCCTCGAACGTGTAGCTGTCCACGTCGCCCTCGGGGTCGATGGCGGCCACGAACGACGTGTCCGGGGCGATGTCGCCACCGCCGCTGCCGACGGGGCGGAGAACGATGGTGACCGTCTGCGTCGAGCCGGGCTCGCCGTTGACCGTGGCGGTCCCGCGGTCGAGCCCGTTGTTGGCAATGCCTTCGAGGAACACGTCGGTGTCCGGCGGTCCTGGCAGCGGTCGGCCGCCCGGGCCGAAGCTGCCCGCCGGGCCTGACACCGTGGGCCGTCCGGCAGGTCCCCTCTCGGTTGAGCCCGAGATCGTGATGGGCGTGTCCGGCGCGACCGGGTCGCCGTTCTCATCGACGATCTCCGGGAGGATGATGATGGGATCCGGGTCGATGTCGCAGTTCCACCACGAGAAGTGCGAGACCTCGGCGCGAAGCGCGAGCCCCGTCGGCGACCCCACCGAGGCGACGACGACGCCCTCACCCTCTAGCACCCACGTGCCCGTCGTCTCGTCCAGTGACCACAGCGGGAACGGGTCGCCGGGTGCGAGGTCGTTGCCCTGCCCGTCATCGGCGATGTAGATCGGAATCTCGATGGTGGCCGTCTTGCCTGGCGCGAGGTCGAGCGTCTCGCCGTCCTGCTCGAAGACGTATTCGGCCGTGCCGTAGCTGAGGATGATCGGCGCGATGCCGTCGGGCGTGACGCCCGCGAACTCACCGGGGAAGACGCCGAGTTCGTCGCGGTCGGAGACATCGACGGGGGTGAGGCGAACCTCCACGTCGCCCGAGGCAGGCGTGCCGTCGGCGTGGACGAGGCCCTCCACGGGGAGCGTGACGCGAACGCCCTCCACGCCGCCCATCGCGCCACCCTGCTCGGCGTTGCGGAGCGTCTGCGCGGGCTGGCGGGCACCGAGTGTGACCTCGCGGAAGGCGCTCGGCGTGCCGTCCGGGAGGTCGAGCGAGATGCGCTGCGTGGCGAACCCGGGCTTCGACACCGCGAGGGCGACGGGGACGCCCGTCGGCACCCCCTCCACGACGGCCTCGCCGTCTGCGCCGGTCGTCGCGCTGGCCGTCCCGCCGACCACGCGCACCTCCGCACCGACGACGGGGCCGCCGGAGACGCCCCGGACGCGGACGCGGACGGGCGCCGCGCCGGAGGGCGCGGGCGGGTCCGTGACGGTCACCTCGGCGGTGGTGGCAGCCGTCGCGCCGAACGCGCCCTGGACGGTCAGCGTGACGGTGTAGGTGCCCGCCTCGGTGTAGACGTGGGCCACGCGTGCATTCCCGCCTCGGAATCCGTCGCCGAAGGCCCACGAGTAGGCCAGCATCTCTCCCCCGGCGCCCACCGAGGCGGAGCCGTCGAGCGTGATCGCCGTGCCCGCCTGAACGGTTCCGGGCGGCGTGATCTGGGCCGTCGGCGCGGGGGCGTCCGAGAGCATGACCGAAAGGTTGAGGCCGCCCGCGGCGTCGGCGCTTCGGGTCTCGGTGACGTACCCCGCCCGCTCGATGGTGACGAACACGAGGGGCGCCGCGCTGCTGGCGCCGGTCTTCGCGGGAGTGGGAGAATCGAGCGCAGTCGTCGTGTGCTCGGCCACGACGCGGACCCCGCTTTGCACCGCCACGATCCGCTGCACGCGGGAAAACGTCCCGTCTGCGAACCGAAGCCGGACGAGGTAGACGCCCGCAGCGAGCGGAGCGCCCGCGGTGGTCTGCCGCCCGAGGAGGTCGAACGTTTGGGCCTCAACCGGCTCCGGGCGATCGTTGGGCGTCGTGAAGGGGACCGTCACGCGGTCGGCGCTCGCCGGATTGGGGAACGGCCACCCGACGCCGTACGCGGTCTCGGGCGGTACATCCTCGCCAGACGTCGCGGCGACGGCCGCCGAGAACTCGCCCGAGGCATCGGTGAAGGCGACCGCCAGGGTGTCGCCTGCGTCGTCCGTGTCCTGAACGGTGACGCGCGCGAGGCGGATGGGTCCGTCGTCATCGGTGACGGTGCCGCGAACCTGAACGGTCTGGGCGACCGGGGCGAGAGAGGCGGCGAGGGCGACAGCCGCGAAGACGGCAGAACGGAGCGAGGCAGACACAGGCAGGGAGGAGGGCTTACCCCGTGCTACATCGTTCGGCCTAACGAGCCATCACGGTACCCTACTTTTTTCTGTCCGCCACCCCAAGGACGCGGTTCGATCCCGCCTCGGTACCGAGACGGACGTGTCATCCGTCGGCGTCCGTCTGGCGTCGCCAGCCGAGGGCGTACTGGATCAGAAGCGAGAGGTGGACGAACGCCATCAGCGCGTAGTCCATCCTCCCGTACTCCCCGAGGAACAGCCGGATCACGAGATAGAAGGCAGCCACCGCAACCAGAGCGGTCCAGACGATGAAGAACGGGGTCCGGGGAAGCTGCATGGCGCTACAGGGGTCGGTCCGCCTCGGCACCGAGGCGGATGGGCTCACGTCGCGACGGACACGCTGCGGACCTCGCGGATGACGGTCACGCGGATCTGGCCGGGGTACTCCACCTCGCGCTCGATCCGGTTCGAGATGTCCCGCGCGAGGGACTCGGCCAGCGCGTCGGTCACCGCCTCGGGGGAGACGATGACGCGGAGTTCGCGCCCGGCCTGGATGGCGTACGCTTGCTGCACGCCCTCGTAGCTCGTCGCGATGGTCTCCAGGTCGTGGAGGCGCTGCACGTAGCGCTCCAGCGCCTCGCGGCGGGCCCCAGGGCGGGCTCCCGAGGCGGCGTCAGCGGCCTGGACGAGGGGCGCGATGAGCGACGACATGGGCACCTCGTCGTGGTGGGCACCGATGGCATTCGCGATGTCCGGGTGCTCCTTGTAGCGCATCGCGATCTCCATCCCGACGATGGCGTGCGGCTGCTCAATGGGCTCCTCCACCACCTTCCCGATGTCGTGCAGGAGACCCGCGCGGCGGGCACGCCGGGCGTCCAGGCCGAGTTCGCTCGCCATCACGCTCGCCAGCTTGGCCACCTCCACGGAGTGCGCGAGGAGGTTCTGGCCGTAGCTCGCGCGGTACCTCATGCGCCCCACGAGGCGGATCAACTCGGGGTGGAGCCCGTGCAGTTCCAACTCCAGCGCCGCCTGCTCGCCCGTCTCGACGATCTCCTCCTCGATCTCAGAGCGTGTCTTTTCCACTACCTCCTCGATGCGGGCGGGATGGATCCGGCCGTCGGCGAGAAGCTTCTCCATGGAGAGGCGGGCTACCTCGCGGCGGACCGGCTCGAAGGCGCTGACCAGCACGGCGTCCGGCGTGTCGTCCACGACGACCTCGACGCCCGTGGCGGCCTCGAAGGCCCGGATGTTCCGCCCCTCGCGACCGATCACGCGGCCCTTCATGTCCTCACGCGGGAGCTGAATCGGCGAGACGGTGTGCTCGACGGTCATCGGGGCGGCGAGCCGCTGTACGCTCTTGATGATGAGCTTCTTCGCCTCGCGGTCGGCGGTCTGGCGGGCCGTCTCGCGTGCGTCCTGCACGAGGCGGGCCGCCTCCAGCTTGGCCTCGCGCTCCATCTCGGAAACGAGGTAGCGGCGGGCCTCATCGCGCGAGATGCCGCCCACGGCTTCGAGCTTGGCGAGGTGCTCCTGGACGAGCGCCGTGAGCCGCGTCTCGGTGCGCGCGATCTCGGCCTCGCGAGCGTCGAGGTCCTTCTCGCGGGCGGCGGCGGCCTGCTGACGCCCGGCGACCTCGGCGGCACGCGCCTTGACCGTCTCGGCCAGCTTGGTCGCCTCGGTGCGGCGGGTCTCCGCCTCGGCCGCGAGGGTGTCGAGCGCCTCGGTGCCCTGGAGGAGAGCGGCCTCGGTGGCATCGAGGCGGGCGCGGCGGGCATCGAGCGTGGCGCGGGTGGCCTGGAGCTGGGTTCGCGCGGCGTCGATGGCCTCACGGTCGGCGGCACGCGCAGCCTGGGCCTCTGCGACGCGCTGCTCGTGGCGCTCGCGCCGGGCGGCGAGGTCGGCGGCGGCCTGGTCCGCCTCGGTGCGTTGGCGGGCGAGATCGGCCCGGTCCCGTTCGACGGCGGCGTGTGCGGCCTCCGCGTCCCGGGCGGCGGCATCGGCCCGGCGCTCGGCCTGTCCCACACGCATGTAGCGCCCACCGGCCCACCCCGCGCCGAGCGCGAGCGCAAGTCCGAGAACGAGCAGAGCGAGGGTCAGCGGGTCCATGCGAGGCGGTGGTGGGGCGATGCAGGAGCGCCCCGCATGAGCCGAGGCTCTGCGGGGCGCTCGCGAGCGCGGCGCGCTCCAACTGGACCAGCCCGTGGCGGGTAGACGAGAACCTACTCGTACTACACAGTGGGGGCCCGCTGAGCCCTCATGCCTTCCGCGGTCCCCGCGCGAGGCGGGGTGATCCCGTGAGGGAATGCGGCCTGGCAGTCAGACCCTGAGGCGAGGCCTCCGTTGGTTTTGGTGTTCAGGTTCCCATACGGTGGCCACGAGCCGGTAGGGCGCCCCGGGCGACCGTGAGGCCGGTCCAGAGGCGCGAGCGGGAATATGGCGCAGGCGTCGGCGCTGTTCCACGCGCTTCGGTCGAAATCCCGTGCCCTTCGGGATGAAGCGGGGATCTCGCGAGGCCCCGCCTCGGCACCGAGGTGGGCAGGGACCTCTCTTCGATCCAGCGGCAGGACGGGTAGCTTCGGCGTACGTCCCCGCTTCGTGTGCTTCCCTTCGACCTTCTTCTCCCGCATGCGCCTGACCGTCGCGGCCGTGAGCCCGAGGTCAACGCCTGGATTGAGCTCCACAACCTCATCGTTGCGGCCGACTCGGTGGACGACTTCGGGCCGGAGTCCCTCGCCCGCATCCGGCGTCAGCGCGGCGTGGACCTCCGCGACCGGTTCTACGCCGAGCGGGTCCGATTCTACGAGCGTGCTCTGGGCTGGACCATTCATGCAACGTCGTTCCTTGCGGATGACCGCAAGCGGTTGGCCGCCATCGCTCGTACTCTCGCACTCGATGCCGACGGCCTCGCGCGTTCGCACGAACGCGCCTTCGGGATAGCCGTTCACGAGGCGATCTCGGACGACCGGCTGTCCGCCGACGAGCGACTCCTTCTCCACAAGCTTCAGCACACCCTCGGCCTCGACCCTGACCTCGCGGATGGGGCCTTCGAGATTCTCGCGCGCGAGCAACTCCTTGTGACGGTCGCTCGCGTTCTGGCTGACGGTGAGTGTTCACCTGAGGAGGTCACCGAGGTGGAGCAGGTCTGCCACGCTCTCAGCGTGACGCTCCCTGTGGCGATCCGCCAGAGGATACAGGCGGCTGCCGAGCAGTGGCACCTCTGTCACACGCCGGTCCCTCGCGAGGAGGTCGTGAACGGCTCAGATCGGGTGGAGTACTCAGTCCGGGCGAAATGGAGGGGCGTATTGCTCCGTCGCCTGTCACAGACACGCCACGTGCCTCTTTCGGCATTACACGGATCCCCACGGCATGGTCGTGTTCTCGTCACGCCTACCCTGTTCATACTCGCCTCCAACGGACGTCAGCCACGCGGGCATTCCCTCGGCAAGCTGAAGCGAGTCCGACAGTTCCAAAATGGTGTTCTTGTGGAGGTGTCGACAATGGCACTGCTAATCGAAAGCAAGGACAGCGAGGACCTCGCTCGCGCCCTCAGACGAGCGATGAGGACGATGTCGCCGCTGTCGGCTCGCTGGCGGGTCGTCCGGCCTGCGGAGCGAAAGCGCATCTTTCGCACGCTACGGGGCGTGGCTGACGAGATGCAGCGGTACCGCGCCGCGCTTCCGCGTTTGGCATCCAGCGGGGAGTGGAGTTCGTCCGGCAAGGTGGGGATGCGTCGCATGAAGCTCCGTCTGAAGGGCGCTGATCGCGCCCACACGCTCATTGTCAGGCGGTCGCATCATGTCTTCCTGCACGGCCGGTACGTATGGCTTGTCCGCCCCGGTGCGCAGGATTGGCTCTTTGAGTTCCACGACGCCACCTCGGCTCGTCGCTTCGTGGACGATGTCAGGTGACGAGGGGGACCTGGATAGTTCGCCTTCTGATGACCTTGTCCAGATCCCCTTCCGCCTCGGCACCGAGGCGGGCAGCACGCGACCTTGCCCGTCCCCAATCCCTGAACCGCGTGCCGTCCGTTCTCGCCCTCCACGGCTTCATGGGCCGAGGCGCCGACTGGACTCCCGTTGCCACCCGCCTCGGTGAGGCTGCGGACGTGCTCGCGCCCGACCTCGCCGGACACGGCTCCGCCCGCGATCTCCCCGCCGATCCCGACACCGAGGCGGACCGACTCGCCGCGCTGCTGGACCGTCCGGCCGTCGTGGCGGGATACTCCATGGGCGGACGCCTCGCGCTGCACCTCGCGGCTCGCCATCCCGAGGCGGTCTCTGGCCTCGTGCTCGTCTCGGCTGCTCCCGGACTCCGCGATGCTGACGTTCGGGTCGATCGTCGCGCGACGGACACGGCCCGTGCCCGCGAGATCGCCGATGACTACGCGGCCTTCCTCGACCGTTGGTACCGGATGCCGCTCTGGGGCGGCCTGGACGAGCCCATGCGTCAGCACCTTGTTCGGGACCGCCTCGGTCACAACGACCCCGCCGCCCTCGGCCGCGCGCTCCGTGGCCTCGGGCCCGGCGGGATGGCCCCCCTCTGGGACAGTCTTTCACGGATCCGCGTCCCGGCCGTCGCCGTCGCAGGCACACGCGACACGGCGTACGTGACCCTCGCCCACGAGATGGCGCGATGCGGTCCCGTCCGTGCCGTCCTCGTGCCCGATGCGGGCCACGCGCTCCTCGCCGAGGCCCCGCACGCCGTCGCCGATGCCATCCGGCGTGTTCTTCCCTCCTGACTCCGTACGGGCACAGCGCGCTGTGTCCTGATGCCCGCCTCGGTGCTCACGCAGATCCACCGAGGCGGCCCGATCCGATCCCCCATGTCCGACAGGTCGCACCACTTCACGCACCGCCCCTCCGTCTCCGGCCCGTTCTCGTGGGAGAGCGTCGGCGAGTTCCAGGACATCGTCTACGAAAAGGGCACGCCGGGGACCAACACCGAAGGCATCGCGCGGATCACCATCAACCGCCCGGAGGTCCGCAACGCGTTCCGTCCCACGACGGTCACGGAGATGATCCGCGCCATCGACGACGCGCGGGACGACCCAAGCGTGGGCGTGATCGTGCTGACGGGCGCCGGAGACAAGGCGTTCTGCTCCGGCGGCGACCAGCGCATCCGGGGCGAGCACGGCTACCGCGAGATGGAGAACGGCCACGAGACCGGCATGCAGCGGCTCAACGTGCTGGACTTCCAGACGCGCATCCGCGTGTGCCCCAAGCCCGTCATCGCGGCGGTCAACGGGTGGGCCGTCGGCGGCGGGCACGTGCTGCACGTCGTCTGCGACCTCTCCATCGCGAGCGACAACGCGCGGTTCATGCAGACCGGCCCCAAGGTGGGCTCGTTCGACGCGGGCTACGGCACGACGCACCTCGCGCGGATCGTGGGCCAGAAGAAGGCGCGCGAGATCTGGTTCCTCTGCCGCGACTACGACGCGCAGCAGGCGCTCGACATGGGCCTCGTCAACACCGTCGTCCCGCTGGCGGAACTGGAGCGCGAGACGGTCCAGTGGTGCCGCGAGATTCTCCAGAACTCGAACATCGCGATCCGCATGCTCAAAGCCGCCGCGAACGCGGACGAGGACGGCGGCGCGGGGCTCCAGCAACTCGCCGGTCACGCGACGATGCTCTTCTACATGACCGAGGAGGGCCAGGAGGGCCAGAAGGCCTACCTCGACAAGCGCAAGCCCGCCTTCGACGCGGACGGCTACCGGCCGTAGCGCGAGGGGCGACTCCCTCCGCCTCGGCACCGATCTGCCTCGGCACCGAGGCGCGTAGAGACAGACCGCGCCCCGATCCTGAGCGGACCCGAGGCGCGGACGATGAGGCCTACTGGGCGCTCGCGGTCACCTCGCGATGACCACCGGGCGGGTCGCCACCCCGGTCTCGCCCGAGAGACGAAGGAGGTACAGGCCACTCGCGAGTCCGTGCGTTTGCACGCTGAGACGAAGCGGCGTGCCGACCTGGACCAGGCCCTCGTGAAGCACGCGCACCTCGCGGCCCGCCACGTCGATCAGCGTCGCCGTCACCTGCTGCGTCGTCTCGACGGACACGGACATGCGCGCCTCGGTGCGGACCGGATGGGGAGCCGGGGCACTCAACTCGAACCCGCCTGCAACGGTGGGCTCCACGGCCGTCCCCCCGGTGCTCACGCCGTAGATCTGGAAGTAGAGGCTCGGATCGCCCGTTCCGTCCCGGGCGCACTCCGCTCCGTTGACGGCGCCCCAGTCCAGATTGCACGTGCCCACCGTCGTGAAGCCGCCACCGTAGTTGAACAGCTGCGCGGTGGTGCCGAAGGCCGTCGCGGAGGAGAAGATGAGGAACCGGGTTCCGTTGGCCGTGAAGTCCTGGTTGGCCTGGATGGTGAGCCAGTACGTTCCTGCGGAGAGCTCGACGGAAGACGGTAGATCCAGGATCACCTCGCCGAGCGTGCGGTCGGCCCCGGTGTCCTGAGTCGCGGCGACCTCATCGAAGCGGGCGACCTCGCGTCCGGGCTGGGACTCGTTGGGATCTGTGACGGAATCGTCTTCCCAGAGGATCACGTTGAAGCTCGCTGCGGGCGTAAATGTCCCGTTGTCGGCGACGGAATAGAAGGTCTGGGCCCGAACCTGATCGACGGTCCACGAGGCACCATCGGGCACCGTGAAGTCATCGGCGAGGTAGCTGTCGGCGTCGTCGTTGGCGGCCTCGAAGTTCTCGGAGAGGAACCAACCGGAGGTCGTGCCGCCTTCGTACTGCTCGTACAGGAGATCGCCCCCGCCTCGGGCGGGGAGGGTGGGGATGTCCGTCAGAGACAGAGAACCGGCATCGAGGCTCTGGCCCACAGCCGTCGGGACGAGGAGAGTGCAGCCAAAGAGGAGGGAGAGTAGCGGACGCGTCATGCAGACAAGGGGTGTGGGGGAGCGCGAGCATAGGCCGTGGGGAGGGCGCCGTGCAACCCACTCCCACAAGGGACCGCTCCTGGCGCCCCGTCGACTCTCCGCCTCGGTTCGTTCGCCTCGGTCTGCCCGCCTCGGCACCGAGGCGGGACCGGGCACACCTCAGATCAACGGCTCGATCCAGCGCCACAGGTCCTCCACGCCACGCTTCGTCTGGGCCGACGTGAGCACCACCGGCAACTCCAGCCCGAGCCCTTTGAAGTGCTTCCGGGCCTGCGCCATCGCCTTCGGACGGCCATTGCCGGAGAGCTTGTCCGCCTTCGTCAGCGCGATCACATGCGGCGCAGGGCTCTCCCGAAGGATCAACGCCAACTCGGTGTCCAGCTTCGTCGGCGGGTGGCGGCCGTCCACGAGCTGCACCACCGCGCGAAGGGGTGCGGCTCGAGGCCCATCCGGGAAGGCCCGCTCCACCACGTAGCTGCCGATGAGCCGCTGCCACGCCTCGCGTTGTGTCCTCGCGACCTTCGCGTAGCCGTACCCCGGTAGGTCCACGAAGAAGAACCCGCCCTGCCCGATGGGTCCGTCCTGCGGCTCATGCCGCCCGTTGACACGGTAGAAGTTGAGCGCCTGCGTTTTGCCCGGCGTCTGGCTGGTCCGCGCGAGGGCGTTCCGACCGAGCATCGCGTTGAGCAGCGAACTCTTGCCCACGTTGGACCGGCCGACGAAGGCCACCTCGGGCGTGCCGTCGGTAGGCAACTGGCGCCAGCCGGGGGCGGCCGTCACGAAGCGAGCGGAGTGGATAACCATCAGGGATGAGGGACGAGGGATGGGGGGCACATGCCTCCATCCCCGCTCCCTCTAGGCCACCGCCTCGAAGTGGGCCTTCACCGTGTCGCCGAGTTCGGCGAGGTTGATGACCGTCGTGATCCCCGCGTCACGCATGGCCTCCAGCTTGGCCTCGGCCGTGCCCTTGCCACCGGAGACGATGGCGCCTGCGTGACCCATCCGGCGGCCCGGAGGCGCCGTCCGACCCGCGATGAAGCCGAAGACGGGCTTGTCCACGTGCGCCTTGACGAACGCGGCGGCTTCCTCCTCGGCGCTCCCGCCGATCTCACCGATCATCACGATCGCCTCGGTCTCTGGGTCGTCGTTGAAGAGCGTGATCGCATCCAGGAACTGCGTTCCGATGATCGGGTCGCCGCCGATCCCGACAGCGGTGCTCTGGCCGAGCCCGGCGCGCGTGAGCTGGTCCACGGCCTCGTAGGTGAGGGTACCGCTTCGCGAGACGACACCCACCGCCCCGGGCTCGAAGATCATCGTTGGCATGATGCCCACCTTGACGGTGTCGCCCGGGGTGAGCACGCCGGGGCAGTTGGGGCCTACCATGCGGACGCCCTTCTTGTCCAGGTAGGGCTTGACCGGGATCATGTCCTGCACCGGGATGCCCTCGGTGATGCAGATGATGAGATCAATCCCTGCATCGGCGGCCTCCAGGACCGCGTCGGCCGCGAACGGGGGCGGGACGAAGATGACCGATGTGTTCGCGCCGTCCTGCTCCACGGCCTCGCGGACGGTGCTGCGGACGGGCACGCCGAGGTGCTCCTGTCCGCCCTTCCCCGGTGTCACGCCTGCCACCACGGCGGTCCCGTAGTCCATCATCTGCTGGGCGTGGAAGGAGCCCTCTTTTCCGGTCAGGCCCTGGACAACGAGGCGGGTGTTCTTGTCAACGAGAATGCTCATGGCGCGAAGGGATCGGTAGGGGGACAGGCCCGCGAGAACGGAGACGGCTCGCGGCACAAAAGAAGCTACCCGCCCATGGGCGTCTGGCCCGCGAAGGATCGGCGGACCCGCCCTTCGTGTCTGGCCCCGGAGTGTCCGCCTCGGTACCGAGGCGGAGGTCGTCAGTCGCCTTGCAGATCGTCGCGTGTGAGCACCATCAGGACGCACGGCCCCTCCTCGTCGTCTAGCACCGCGCGCCGCGTGAAGCCCGCCGCCTCCAGTGCCTTCCACGAGGCCACGTTGGCCTCGAACGGTCCGGCTGCCGCCTGCACCCACTCGGGGTGGCGGGGAAAGACCACGTCGCGCACGAAGGCCCGGATCATGGCCGCCCCGGCCCCTTTGCCTCGGTGGCGTGCCTCACCGATGAGGTAGTCGATGCCCGCGGTCTCGTGGAGGGTGAGGTGCTCTCGCCAGTAGTACGTCTCGTCGTCCACCTGCGTCTCGGCGCCGTAGCACTGGATCCAGCCGAGGGGCTCGGCGTCCTGCCCCGATCCGGGGTCCAGCAGCGCGATCCAGTGCTCCACCGGATCGCCGTGGCCGGAGCCGTAGTCGCTCACCACCGCAGGCCAAGAGACATCCTCGCCCTCCCACCACTCCACCACGGCCGGATCGTTGAGCCAGCGGTGCATCATCGGGAGATCGTCGTCTGTGAGGGGACGGAAACGGATGGTGAGGGTGGACATGGGCCAGAGGGGGGACGAGGCGTAGGGTAAACCGTTCTCATGTCCAGCGTGCACCCTCGTCCGCCTCGGTGCGGCCTGATGGGGGCCACCGAGGCGGTCCGCTTCGGCTCTTCCCGAGGTCTGGGCTTGCCGAGACGCGGCGCCGGGGGCACCTTCGAGGACTCCCACGCCCGGCCATGACCGTCTGCGACCTCACCCACGCCCACCATCCCACGAGCGGTGGCATCCGCACCTTCATCGATCTCAAGCGGCGGTACCTCCTGGAGCACACGGACTACCGCCACGTGCTCATCGCGCCGGGCGAGCGCACCGAGGTGGAGCACGGCGAGCGCTGGACGACCGTCCGCATCCAGAGCCCGTTGCTCCCGGGCGGCTCCACGTACCGCGTGTTCACGCGTCCGGGTCTCATCCGCGAGGCGCTGGAGGACACGTCGCCCGACGTGGTGGAGCTCAACACGTACTACATGCCGCAGGAGCACCGCCCGGCCTTCGCGTACCGCCGGGCCTCGCGTGCGGTGGGACGGACCGTGGTGGCGGGCGTCCACTACCACACCGACTTCGCCGAGTCCTACGTGTCGGCCTACACCGGGCCGCTCGGCGGTGCCCTGACACCCCTCGCGCGGCGCTACGTCCGCCGGATCCTCTCGCAATCCGACTTCGTGATGACCCTGGCGCCCATGTTCGTTCGCCAACTCGCCGGGTTCGGCGTGGAGGGCGTGGAGTTGGTGCCGCAGTTCGTGGATCTCGACCTGTTTCATCCCGCGAAGGCGAGCGCGGCGATGCGCGAGCGGGCCGGTGCCGGGCCGGACGACCTCCTGATGGTCTACCTCGGCCGGTTCGACTCGGAGAAGCACGTCGACATGCTCGTCGAGATGGTGGAGAGGCTTCCGGCGGAGCCGCGCCCTGTGCTCTTCATGGCCGGGGCCGGACCCGACCGGGAGAAGCTGGAGGCTGCCGCCGCACAGTCCGACCGGCTCGTCGTCTCGCCGTATCTGAGCGGCAAGGAGGACGTGGCCGCACTCCTCGCCTCGGCCGATGTCTACGTGACCGCCGGGCCGCACGAGGTCGCGGCGTTCTCCGTCGTGGAGGCGCAGGCGGCGGGGCTGCCGGTCATCGGCGTGGATGCCGGGGGCTTGCAGGACCGCGTCCACGAGGGGCTGGGGTTCCTCGTCCCCGTGGACGATGCCGTCGCGATGGCGGCGCGCGTCACCGAGGCGGTCGCCCAGCGCGAGGCGATGAGCGCTCGCGTGCGGGCCTACGTGGAGGCGCACTACTCGTGGACGCGGTGCTACGCCCAGGTCGTCGCGGCGTACGAGCGGGCGCTGGCAGCGGCGTAGCCCACCCGCCTCGGTGCGCTCGTGCGGGATTGGCACCGAGGCGGACGAGGGCGTGTGGACACATGCGAGGCCACGCGTTCGTGCGCTCACACCCGCCTCGGTGACGCGCGCGCGAGGATCGGCACCGAGGCGGAGGACACGGGCCCGGGCACCTGCGATCATGCACGGCGTTCAAGCGTACGTCTCCTATCCCCCTCTCTCTCCCTATGAAGCTCTCCCTCTTCTTCGCGGCGACGGCCGCGCTCCTCCTCCTCGCGCCCACCGCCTCGGCCCAGGACGCCCCCGCGCGTGGCAACGACGAGGCCCGCGTCAGCCCCAACGCGAGCGTGATGCAGACCATCGGCACAACAAACGTGACCGTGCACTACGGGCGCCCGTCGGTTCGCGGTCGCGACATCTTCGGCGGACTCGAGCCGTACGGTCAGGTCTGGCGCACCGGCGCCAACGAGGCGACGACCATCTCGTTCAGCGCTCCCATCACCATCGGCGGGACGGAGGTCCCCGCAGGCACGTACAGCCTGTTCACCATTCCCGAGGAGACGTCATGGACCGTGATCCTGAACAGCACCGCCGAGCAGTGGGGGGCCTACGGGTACGATCCAGCCCAAGACGTGGCACGGACGACAGTAGCGGTGCGCGCCGCTCCGTCTGAGACGGAGCAGTTCGAGATCTCGTTCGACAGCGTCACCGACACGAACGCCATGATGGTTATGGCGTGGGACGATGTCGTCGTGCAGGTCGCGCTTACGGCTGGCGGCTGATCTCCGATTGGCTCTGCCTACTCGCGCCCCGAGATTGACCGTCTCGGGGCGCGGTTCGTTAGCGCGAGGGCGCCGGTTGGCTGCGCGAGACGATCACGGCTGCAAGCCCGCCGATCACGGCGATGCCGCCGAGCGAGGCCGCGAGGTCCACGAGGTCGAACGACCGCGAGGGCACGAACGCCTGGACGAACTCGTCCACCGT
>JBCCPW010000023.1:0-16557 GCA_039024735.1 Bacteroidota bacterium | reverse complement strand
GAGCCCTGGTGGCCCAGGTTCGCCGCGCGGGGGGGGGCCGACGCCGACGCCTGGCTGGTGGTCGGGGCCGACTACGTGACGACCGCCGCCGGCACCGGCATCGTCCACACGGCGCCGGCCTGCGGCGCCGACGACTTCGCGACGGGCCAGAAGCACGACCTGCCCGTCTTCAACCCCGTCGAGGCGGACGGCCGCTTCGAGGCCGACTTCCCCGTCATCGGCGGCATGACGTTCAAGGAGGCCGACCGACCCATCATCCGCGACCTCGCCGAGCGCGGGCTGCTCTACCGCGAGGACTCGTACGTCCACAACTACCCGCACGACTGGCGCAAGGGCACGCCGCTGATGCAGTACCCGGTCGAGAGCTGGTTCGTCCGCACGACCGCGATCAAGGACCGCCTCGTGGCGCTCAACCAGGAGGTCAACTGGCAGCCCGAGGGCATCGGGACGGGCCGCTTCGGCGGGTGGCTCGAGAACAACGTCGACTGGGCGCTCAGCCGCAGCCGCTACTGGGGCACGCCGCTCCCGATCTGGGTCTCCGACCGCGACCCCGAGGTGATGGAGTGCATCGGCTCGATCGACGAGCTGCGCGAGAAGGTCGGCGGCACCTTCCCCGAGGCGGCCATCAACCCCGGCCTCGGCACGGTCGACCTCCACCGGCCCTACGTCGACGCGCTCACGTGGCCCGACGGCCAGGGCGGCACCATGCGCCGCGTGCCCGACCTGATCGACGTCTGGTTCGACTCGGGCGCGATGCCGTTCGCGCAGTGGCACTACCCGTTCGAGAACGAGGAGCGGTTCGCGGCCAACGCCCCGGCCGACTTCATCGCCGAGGGCGTCGACCAGACGCGCGGGTGGTTCTACACGCTCCACGCGATTGCGGCGCTCGTCGACGACCGCGTGGCGTACAAGAACGTCGTCGTGAACGGCCTCGTCCTCGACGCGGAGGGCGAGAAGATGTCGAAGTCGAAGGGCAACGCCATCGAGCCGTTCGAGGCCATCGAGCGCCACGGCGTCGACCCGATCCGGTGGACGATGATGTCGGCCACCGCGCCGTGGGAGAACCTCCGCTACGCCGACAGCGACGTGGTCGAGACGACGCGCAAGGTCTTCGGGACCGTCGTCAACACGTACCGCTTCTTCGCGACCTACGCCACCCTCGACGGCTACGCGTACGACGCCGCGACCGCGCTGCCCGCCTCGGGGCGGACCGAACTGGACCGCTGGGTCCTCTCCCGCCTCCAGTCGACCGTCGCCGAGGCGGTGGGCGCCCTCGACGCCTACCACCCGACCCGCGCCGCCCGCGCCATCGAGGCGTTCGTCGACGACCTCTCGAACTGGTACCTCCGCCGCAGCCGCCGCCGTTTTTGGAGTCAGAAGGTTGGAAGGTCGGCAGGTCGGAAGGTCGAGGGCGAACCTTCCGACGTGTCAACCTTCGAACCTTCCGACCGAAACAAGCAGGCCGCCTACGACACGCTCTTCGAGTGCCTGGAGGCCGTAGCTCGGCTGATGGCGCCGATCGCTCCGTTCACGGCGGAGTGGCTCTACGGCGTCCTCGGGCATCCCGCCTCGGTGCACCTTCAGCTCTACCCCGAGGCGGACGCGACGCGCCTCGATGTGGAGCTGGAGGGTCGGATGGCGCTCGCGCGTGCCGTCACGACCGCCACGCTGGCGCTCCGCAACGAGGCGGGGGTCAACGTGCGCCAGCCGCTCCGCTCGGTGCTCGTTGTCACCGGCGTTGGCGGCGTGGACGAGGCGGTGCTGCGGTCGGTCGAGGACGTCGTGCTGGACGAGGTGAACGTCAAGACGCTCGAGACCGCCTCGGGGGACAGCGGCGTCGTGTCGAAGAGCGCGAAGCCCAACTTCAAGGCGCTCGGGCGCAAGCTCGGGCCGCTGATGAAGGAGGCCAACCAAGCGATCCGGATGCTCGACACCGCCTCGGTGAGCCGCTACGAGACCGAGGGCACGCTCGAGCTGCTGCTCCCGAGCGGGGCGGTGGTCCTTGAGGCGGGCGACCTCGAGATCGTCTCCGAGGGCGTCGAGGGGCGCGTCGTGCGCCAGGAGGTCGTGACCGACGCCTCAGGGCGGACGCAGACGGTGACCGTCGCGCTCGACACGACGCTCGACGACGCGCTCCGCGCGGAGGGATTCGCGCGCGAGTTCGTTAACCGCGTCCAGGGCCTCCGCAAAGACGCCGGCTTCGAGGTCGCCGACCGCATCGCCGTCGAGTTCACCGCCCCCGAGGCGGTCCTGTCGTTCGTGATGAACGGCGGCGGCCTCGCGCCGACGTTCGCCGAGCCCGTCCAGGCCGAGACGCTCGCCACGTCGCTCGACCTCGTCGAGTCGCCGCAGGGCGACCACGTGGCCGACGTCGAGATCGGCGGTGAAACGTTGTCCGTCGCCGTCCGTCGTCTCTAGGCACCTCTCCCGCCTCGACGCCGTTCGGCGTTCTCCCCCTGCGAAAGTCCATGCGCGTCCTCTGGGCCACCTTCCTCATCGTCGTCGCCGACCAGATCACGAAGCTCGTGGTCCAGGCCAACATGACCTACGGCGACTCGATCCCGGTGATCGGGGAGTTCTTCCGGTTCACCTACACCGAGAACCCCGGCATGGCGTTCGGGCTCACGGTCGGGAGCAAGCTGTTCCTGACCCTGTTCTCGGTCGCCGCGACGATCCTCATCTTCGTCTACCTGCGGCACGTGCGGTGGGCGCCGCTGGGGTACCGGCTGGCGCTCGCGTTCGTGCTCGGCGGGGCGCTCGGGAATGTGATCGACCGCGTGTTCTACGGCGTGGCCTTCGGCGAGTGCCCGCCGTCGCCGGAGGGCATGTCGCGCCTGTTCTACGGCTGCGTGGTCGACTTCATCCACTTCGACATCTGGCGCGGCGAGGTGTTCGGCCGCTACATCGCGCTCTTCCCGATCGGCAACATCGCCGACCTGATGATCATCGCCGGCGTGGTGCTGATCCTCGTCACGCAGGGCACGTTCCACGAGGTGGGCCAGGCGCGGGAGCTGGCCCTCCAGGGCGCCGCCTCGGGGACGCCTGGCTCGGAGACGACCGCCTCGGAGGTACCCACGCCCTCCGCTCCGGTCGTCACGACTGCGCCCTCCGAGGCGGACATGCCCGCGGAGCCGCCCTCGGCCGACCCGCCGCCCGACCCCGAGGCGGACAAGCCCGCGTAGGGCGGTTCTCTCCTGATGGAATGGGGGGAGTGGGGAGAGCGGGAGGAATGGAGAGAGCAAGCCTGGAAGCTCTTTGTTCGCTTGATCACTGCCTCGGGGAGGCTCGTTCTCTGGCGCAGCGCGTCGGACGAACCGCTTGTCCTCGACGCAACGCGCGACGCCCGTTCCTCCTCTCCTCCGCGCGCGGAGCGCGCGTCCTCCACTCCTGCAGGCTATCCCCGCCGGGCGATCAGGAGCACGCTCGCCACAATGAGCCCGGCGCCGGCGATGCTCAGCGGGTCGAGGACGTCGTCGAGGAACAGCACGCCCCAGCCGAACGCGAGCACGACCTGGGCGTAGCCGATGGAGGCGGCCGTCCCCGCCTCGAGGCGGCGCATCCCGTGCGTGAGGCATACCTGCCCGGCGTGCGTCGCCACCCCGATCCCGAGCAACAGCGCCCACCCGACGAGCGTCGGCCACACCCACCCCCCGAGCAGGGCGAACGGGAGCGCACCCACGCCGCCGATCCACGACAGGTAGAAGATGATCGTCATCGGCGCGTCGGTCGCACGCAGCTTGCGGACGAACGTGTAGGCCGTGCCCGAGAGGGCCGCCCCGATCGCTGTGGCCGCCACGCCAAGCCCGTCGAGTGGATCGGGGGTGTCGCCGAACAGAACCGTCGGCTGCGCGACGAGGACGACGCCGCCGAGGCACAGCGCCACGCCGCCGAGCACCAGCGGCCGTAGGCGTTCCCCGAGGAGGATCGCCGCCGTGAGGGCCGTCCACACCGGCGCCGTGTAGTGGATCGTGACGGCGTCGCCGAGGGGGAGCTCCCCGAGCCCCACGTAGAGGAGGCTCAGCGCCGTGGCCCCGATGGCGCCGCGGGCCACTAGCGAGCGACGGTCGTTCCCCCACACGCTCGTGCCGGCCGCCTTCATCGTGCCGTAGGTGACGGCGGCCATGAACACCGAGCGCGCGAAGACGAGCTGCATCGTCGGGAAGTCGGCCGTGGCCACCTTCACGAGCAGGCTCATCACGCTGAACCCGAAGGCCGCGCCCAGCATGAACAGCACGCCGAGGCGGCGCTCGCGGGCCTCCGCCTCGGGGCTCGGGGCGGCCTCGGCGCCGGAGGCGTCAGGCTCCGAGGCGGGCGTCGCGAGCGTGGGGGAGGGGACAGGCACGGAGCGGCAACGCCCCCTCGGGAGCGCCGTTCGTCACGCGGCCACGCTTCCGGCCCTCTTCACGGGCTCCGACAATCAATGGAACGGTCCTGTACGGTAGGCGAGGCGTGACAGGACGTTAGGCAGGCCACCCCTCGTCGGGTGCGGCCGGGTCCCAGAGCGGCCGGAGCTCCAGCTCCCCACGCGTGATCGGCTCCGAGAGCTCGAAGTGGCACCGTCCGAGGACGTTGACGTGCTTGGTCCCGAGCGGCGAGAGCCGTGCCACGTCCTCGCCCCGGACCTCGGGGCCCTCCGCCCGCAACTGGTCGAGCGCGGCCTGCTGGTACCGCGTCGTCCACAGCACGACGGCGTTGACGACGAGCCCGAGCGCGGAGAGCTGGTCCTCCTACCCCTCCCGGTACCGCTTGCGGACCTCGCCGCGTCGGCCGTGGAAGACGGTCCGGGCCAGCTTGTGCCGGTGCTCCTGCCGGTTCAGCTGCGTGTGCACACGGCGCCGGTACCCCTCGTCGTCGACGTAGGCCAGGAGGAAGAGCGTCTTCGCGACCCCAAACGGATCGCGCCAGAGGCCGGTCCTTAGATGCCTCTCGGCCTCTGGCGAGCGCTACAGAGCCGGGCGTCCCCGCTCGCGATCTGCCTGTTCGATTCGTTCCCGCAGGTCGTCTGGCACCTGGCGGAGAAACTCCTGCTGAGGACGGACGCGCAACAACTGGCGTGTCTCCTCCATCTGTTCGTCGTCGAGGTGAACGTCAAGGCGGTCCAGAGTGGAGTCCATGTGGACCTGCATCCGGCCGCGGAGCCCCAGAAGGTTCACGATCATCCCTTCACGAGCATCCGCGAGGATGGGCGCAATGGCCTCGCGCTGCTCGGGTGTAGGATCGACAGCCTTGTAGAAGGCGCGCTCCAGACCGCTCTGCTCATTCAGGACGTAGACGGCCGCCAACCGCTGACGCACGAAGTACCCCGTCATGAGCGCGCCGAGGATCATGCCCAGCAACAGCGTTGCGAGGATGACGAGAGCGGCACGGCGGCCGGGACGACGATCCCCAGACGGCGGGAGCAAGCGAATGGTAGGAGCATCGGTCATTGTGCCTGGAGCGGAACGAGGGTTTCTGCTTCGAACGCGATGAACGTCTCTGCAGCAGCAGGGGGAAGCCCGAGGGCGGCCTCTACAAACGAGCCGCCGTAGAAGTCGTCGTCGCGCTCTGCAGCGATTGCAAACCCCGCCACAACGACGGCTGAGGCGAGCGCCACGCGGACGAACAGCCTCCGGAGGGCGTCTCCAAACGCGACCACAGGATCGGCCTCTGGCGGCGTCCGGAGGCGCGCCATGACGCGGTCAGAGAAATACGGGCCGAACGAGGGTGCAGCCGTTTCAGCAAGGCCGTCGGCCATTGAGGCCACGCGCGCAGCATCGGCACGCAGCGCAGGGTCCGAGGCGAGCCTCTGGCGGAGCGCTTCCGCCTCCGCGTCAGAGAGTTCACCACGGTGATGAGAAAGGAGACGATCAAGAGAAACCGACATGGCCAGGAGTTACAACGAGCACGCAGTGGATCGAACGGTTCATGAACAGCGACTCATGAGAGGTCGCCGTGAAAGAGAGCGAGCGGCTCTCGGAGTTGTGCGAGGGCGCGCGAGAGCCGCGACATGACCGTGCCGGGAGGGACGCCTAGAGCCTCGGCGGTCTCGTTGGTAGACAGCTCGCGGATCATACGGAGCACGACAACGGCGCGGTGCTTTGGCGGCAGAGCCTGGACCGCACGATGGACGAGAGCATCCCTCTCTCGGTTGTCGAGGTCAACTGTGGTGTCGGGCGCGGGCGGGTCTGGCAGGGGCGCATCGAGTTGGGCCTCGCCGATGAATCGGCGCGTCCACGAGCGGCGGCGGCGGATGGTTTTGAGACACTGGTTGATCGCGATTCGGGTGAGATAGGTGCCCAGCGCAGCCTCCCCACGGAAGCGGTCGATCGACTCATAAAAGCGAACGAACGTCTCTTGCCCGACGTCGTCGGCGTCTGGCCCCCGTCCCAACATTCCGATGACGGTTGCGGCAACTTGGGCTTCGTAGCGCTCGACGAGGGCGCGGAATGCGTCGGGATTGCCCATACGTACCTGCTCGCAGAGCACCTCGTCGGACGGCGAGATGGGAGAGGGTAGCGGTTGCAGCGGCACGGGCCGTGGTGGGGCAGTCGGGGCGGGTCACGAAGGTTAGAGCCACATGGCCCACCATTCATTCCATCCGGCCCATTTGACTTCACACGTTCTCAATGGAATGACTGAAGGAGGTCAGGGATCGAATTCGCGTCACGCCCCAGCGCCACTGGCACCACAACCCTCTTTCCATCATGACTCGCATCCTTCTCTCCTCCGTCCTTGCCCTCGGTCTGCTTGCCTTCATCGCCGCACCCGCCAGCGCGCAGAACCGCCCCGATCCACAGGAGCTGGGCGATGGCTTCCTCACCCTCCTCGACCGGCACGTCGACCTGACGCCACAGCAGGCGACTCGCATCCGGCCCATCCTCCGCGACCACGCAGATGCCATGGTCGAGATGATCCCCGAGCGCCGGAGCCGAATGGCCATGATGCGCATCCGGGGTCCCATGAGGGATCTGCAAGAGCAGACGACCAGGCGACTGATGCCGCTTCTCACAGCGTCTCAGCGCGAGGCCTTCGACGGGTACTGGGATGAGTTCCGCAGAGCCATGCGCGAACGGAGCTAGCAGACCTCTGCGCTCTGTAGACCCCGGCACAGTCCCGTGAGACCTCACAACCGCCCCCGGCCTGCTATCGCGACGTTTCTCCTGGCGTCGGCGGCGCTGTGGGGCTGCGCCACGCCACAGATCGTCCCAGACGAGACCGTCCCCGAGGTGATCGTCGATTTGCCGCCGACGTTCGCACAGGCAGACTCTGCGGCGGTCTACAATCCGCTCCGCTGGTGGACCGCCTTCGACGACCCGGTCTTGGACCGACTCGTCGACTCAGCTCTCGTCGCCAACCTCGACCTCGCGGAGGCGGTCGCGCGAGTGGACGAGACGCGAGCACGGGCGGGGCTCTCGCGAGCGTCCCTCTGGCCTGGCATTACAGCCAGCACAAGCGTCACCCACTCGGATTCGCCCAGCAACACGGGTCAATTTGCGGCCTTTGGCACGGACCTTCCGTCTGGTATCCCGACGGACACGACCGGCGGTGGGATACCGAGCTCCGACGAAAGCAGCGACCGGATCTCCTTCACGCAGACCTCCCTCACCCTCGGGGTCCAATACGAACTGGACTTCTGGGGGCGAGCCCGCAACGAGACCCGGGCCTCCGTAGGAGACCTCTACGCCTCAGCGGCCGACCTCCAAGCTGCACGCCTCGGAGTCCTCGCGCAGACCATCTCCACCTACTTCGAGATTGTGGATCTGCGAAGCCGGATTGAGCTCACGGTCGAGTCTCTCAGCCTTATCGACGACCGTCTGGCTGTCACAGAGAACCGCTATGAGCGTGGGCTTGTGGGGTCGTTCGAGCTCTACCAGCTCCGGCAGGAGTTCCGCGGCACGCAGGCCAGCCTTCCACAGTTGGAGCGCCAGCTCACAGACGCTGAGGGGCGTCTGGCAGCCTTGGTAGGCGTCTACGCCGGTCAGCTGGGCGCGATGCTTCCGGACTCCACACGACCCCGGCTTGTGATCGACGACGTACCCGCTGGGCTGCCTTCGGAGCTGCTTATCCAGCGTCCCGACGTGCGCGCGGCGGCGTATCGCTACGAAGCCGCCCGCTACCGTATCGGAGCGGCCCGCGCGCAGCTCTTCCCAAGTGTCTCCCTGGGCGGCTCCGTTGGCACCCAGGCCGACGGAGTACTCGGGCTTCTGGACCCAGCACAATGGGTGGCAAGCCTGACGGCGGGCGTCACGGCTCCGCTGTTCCAAGGCGGACGTCTTCGCTCCAACGTGGAAGTGGCTGAGGCCGGGTACCGCCGCCTCGGGGCCGCGTATGCCCGGTCCGTGCTTACGGCCTTCCGCGAGACGGAGACGGCCCTCGAAGCCTACGAGGAAGAGCGCCAGCGGTACACGCTCCTAGCAGATCAACTCTCAGAGGCGCAGGCCTCCGCTCAGCTCCAGGCCGATCGGTACCGCCGGGGCGTGGGCGACGTGACGGACTACCTGGACGCACTCCGCGCCGAGGTCTCGGTGCAGACACAACTCGCCAGCGCCGCTCGCTCCGTGGCGCTCGCCCAACTCGACATCCACCGCGCCCTGGGCGGCGGGTGGATCGAAGACGGCGTCGTGCCCGACATCCGACTCGTGCCGGGCGAGGTCGCCACGCCCCATGCCCTCGACGGCCGAGACCGACCCGCTGTGCCCGTCGTGGGCATCCCAAGCATCCCCGATCCCCTCCGAAGCGCCTCTGGCGAACCGCCAGAAGCCGTCCCCACCCGATGAAGACAAAGCGGTCTTGGATCTCGCTCGGCATCGTCGCCGCCTCTGGCGTGCTGGCGGTGCTTCTGGTGCGCTCGCGTCCTGAGCCCCCCACACAACCCCCACCTCCGCAGACACCTCTCGTCACGACCGTCGCTGCCCAGGCGCGGACGGGCGGGATCGAAGTGCTCGGCGCCGGAACCATCCGTGCGCGCGACGAGGCCGCAGTAGCCGCACAGGTCGGTGGACGGGTGATCTACGTTGCCCCCGAGTTGGAGAGTGGCGGGCGCGTCCGGCAGGGCCAGGTCCTCGTCCGTTTGGATCCAGCAGACTACCAGAACCGCGTCGCACAGGCACAGGCCGACGTGGCGTCGCAAGATGTGTCGGTCTTGCAGGCCGAGGAGGAGGCAGCCATTGCGCGGGAGGAATACGAGCGCTTCGAAGCCCGCGAATCTCGGCGGACGCCCTATGCCGGTGTCGACCCCGATGACTACGCGGCCCGCGTGCTACCTCCCGAGGCCTCTGGCGACGTCCCCCGAACGCCCCAGGCCGACCCGGCCTCCGACGCCAGAGGCCCCAGCCCGCTCACTCTCCGCCAGCCGCAGCTCGACGCCGCACGTGCCGCGCGCCAACGCGCCCAAGCCGCCCTGGACGATGCCGAGTTGGCGCTCTCCCGGACTGTGATCCGAGCGCCCTTTGAGGGCGTGGTGAGGAGCGAGGCGGTCGCCGTGGGCGACGTGATCGGGGTCGGCCAACCGTTCGCGCAGATCATCTCGTCGGCCAGCCTGGAGGCCGTCGTGCCCCTCTCCGACGACGAGGCCGCGCTTGTGCCCAACCTCTACAGCGGCGGTACCCGTGCCGACGTCTACGCAGACTACGGGGGCGGACGGTACCGCTGGGACGCCGTGGTCGACCGCGTGGATGCCACGCTGGACGAGCAGGCTCGCACCATCAACGTCCTCCTTCGCATCCCGAACCCGTTCGATGGGCGCCTCGTCGCCCCCGACGACACGGGGGGAGACCGTGGCGCAGAACCGGCCATCATCCCCACTCAGGCACCGCCGCTTCTCGTCGGGAGCTACGTTGACGCCGCAATCGTTGGCGCTGACGTTGGCCGCTACGTTGCCATCCCCCGTCGCGCTCTCCGTCGCGACGGCACAGTCTGGACCGTCGAGGAACGAGGGGACGAAACTCTGCTGCGCATCGTCCGCGTCTCGGTCGTGCAGGACATCGACGAACAGGTCTTCGTCGCGGGAGAGATCGCAGACGGCGCGTCTGTCGTGACAAGCGAGGTGCAAGGCGTGGTAGACGGGATGGAGGTCCGGATGGCCTCGCGCGAGGCTGAACGCGACCGCACTGCATCGGAGATCGCATCCGCCAGAGGCCCGGCTTCTGGAACAGCACGTACCCAAAGGGGCCCCGATAGCCACGCTAGCCGATGAAGCGCGCCGTCGAGTGGATGGCCCGGAACGGGGTCGCAGCCAACCTCCTGATGGTCGCGATGGTGGCCGCGGGGCTCTTTGGTCTCTCGCGGATCGTGGTCGAGGTCTTCCCGGAGTTCAGCCTCGACCGCGTCCAGATCAGTGTGACCTATCCCGGGGCCTCTCCCGAGGAAGTCGAGGAATCGATCGTCAAGACGATCGAGGAGCAGATCGAGTCGGTCCAGGGGATCAAACAGATCACAGCCAACGCCTCGGAAGGGCGTGGGGACGTGATTGCGGAGCTCCGTCTCGGGGCAGATCTGTCGCGTGTGCTCGACAACATCAAGGGGCAGGTGGATCAGATCACCACGTTCCCCGCCAATGCCGAAGAGCCGTCCGTTCGAGATCTGACCAACCGTCAGTCGGTCATCCGACTGGCAATCTTCGCCGAGGAAGACGGGGTGGCAGATGAACAGGCTCTCAAAGAGATCGCCATGCGGATTGAGGGCGAACTGTCCGCTCTGGACGATGTGAGCTACGTCGAGACCTCAGACGTGCGGCTCTACGAGATCTCGATCGAGGTGCCGCAGTCCCAACTGCGTCAGTACGGGCTCTCGCTCACCGACATCTCGCGCGCCGTCAGCTCCGGAAGCTTGGAGCTCTCGGCGGGCTCCATTGAGACCAGCGAAGAAGAGCTTCGCGTGCGGACGCTAGGTCGGAAAACCACTGGTGACGAGTTCGAGGACCTTGTGGTGGTCGGCACGCGCACTGGCGCGAGCGTCCGCCTCGGAGACATCGCTGAGATCCGGGACGCCTTTGAAGATGCAGACCTGGTAACGCGCTACAACGGTCGCCCCGCCGCCTTCGTGGAGGTCTTCCGCACCTCAGACGAGTCGGTGCTAGCGGTCTCAGACGCCGTCAAGTCCTACGTGGAGGCGCTACCGGCGTCGCTTCCGCGCGGCGTAGCCGCCGAGGTGTGGGCCGACAACTCGAAGATCCTATCCGACCGGATCTCGCTGCTCCTCAAGAATGCCGCCATCGGGCTGCTCCTCGTCCTCATCGCGCTCACGCTCTTCCTCGATGCCCGGCTTGCATTCTGGACGGCCGTAGGCATCGGGATCACGTTCGTCGGCGCGCTCTGGATCCTGTGGCTGCTGGGCTACTCCATCAACCAACTCTCCCTCTTCGGCTTCATCCTCTCGCTGGGAATCGTCGTGGACGACGCCATCGTCTCGGGCGAGAACATCTACGCTGAGCGTGAAGCGGGTGCAGGCCCATTAGAAGCAGCCATCAATGGCGCCAGCCGGATCGCGGGTCCGGTCACGTTTGCTGTCCTCACAACCGTCGCCACGTTCAGCCCACTTCTGAACGTGCCGGGCGTCTTGGGGAAGATCCTGATGGGCATCCCCGTGGTGGTCATCGCCGTGCTGACGCTCTCTCTTGTGGAGAGCCTCTTTGTACTGCCGTACCACCTCTCGCATTTGCCCGACCCCAACGCGCCAGAGAGGAACGCCTTCATGCGAGGGCTCGCACGCGTGCGCGGATGGGTGGACCGACAGCTTCAGCGCTTTATCCATGGCCCGCTCAAGAAGGCGTTGGAGGTTGCGACCGATGCGCCATCGATCGTTATCGCCGTGTGTGTGGCCCTCGTTGTGCTATCGGTCGCGCTCGTTCCGGCGGGCATCCTACGGCTTGAGTTCTTTCCAGCCATTGAGGACGAGACGGTGACGGCGGCTTTAGAGTTACCGACTGGGACGGCAGCGGGCCAGACAGCAGCCATCACGGAACGCATTGAGGCGGCAGCCCTGGCCATCGCGGACTCGCTGGACGCCGAGGCCGTCACCGAGAACGCGTCCGTCGTGCAAGCCATCTACACGGTTGTTGGGCGAGGAGGTAGCGGAGGAGGGGGACCTGGCGGCAATCTCGGCAGCGCGACCCAGTCGAACCTGGCACAGGTACAGGTCAGGCTGGCTCCGGCTGAAGCACGGGAAGGCTTCTCGGCTCAGGCCTTTGCCGACCTCTGGCGTGCCCGTGTCGGCGGCATCCCCAGCGCTCGGTCCCTGACCTACTCTGCAGATCTCCTCTCGGTCGGAGATCCGGTCTCCGTGGAATTGTCGCACCCCAACGACGCGGCGCTCGACCGCGCGAGCGCCGAGGTCATGGCCGAGTTGGAGCGGTTCGCTGGCGTGTTCGACATCCAGAGCGACCTGAGCGAGGGCACGACCGAGATCCAACTCGAATTGAATGACGAGGCCCGGACGCTCGGTCTCACACTCCAGGACGTCGCCTCGCAAGTCCGGGCCGCGTTCTTTGGCGACCAGGCGCTCCGCGTACAACGCGGCCAAGAGGATGTACGCGTCTACGTCCGACTTCCCGAGCGGGAGCGCAATGCACTCGCGGATGCTCTCGACTTCCGAGTGACGACGCCCACAGGTGGGTTCGTCCCCCTCGACCGAGTCGCGACCGTGACCTTCGGCAAAGCGCCCTCGTCCATCACTCGCAAGGACGGACGACGCGTGGGCACCGTCAGCGCGGATTTGGACCCGTCTGTGGTGACCAGCCAGGAGATGACGCGTCGACTCGACACCATCATCCTCCCAGAGATCCAGGCCCGGTATCCCCAACTCACCTACACATTCGGGGGCGAGCAACAGGAACAGACCGAGGCCTACGCAGCGCTCGGGGCCGGATTTGCCCTCGCCATGCTGGTTGTCTACGCCCTGCTGGCGATTCCTTTCCGCTCGTACATCCAGCCGCTCGTAGTGATGTCAGCGATCCCATTCGGTATCATCGGCGCCATTGCGGGGCATCTGTTGCTGGACCTCTCGCTGGGACTCCTGTCGATGTTCGGCATCATTGGTCTGAGCGGCGTTGTGATCAACGACAGCCTCGTTATGATTGACTTCATTAACGAGAAGCGTGAGCGCGGGTTCGCGATGCGAGAGGCCGTTATTCAGGGCGCTCAGGAGCGCTTCCGGCCCATCCTGCTTACCTCCATCACCACGTTCCTCGGCGTGGCGCCACTCGTGTTCGAGACCAGCCTCCAGGCCCAGTTCCTGATCCCGATGGCGGCGGCGCTCGGCTTCGGGATCGTGTTCGCGACGGTGATCCTGATGGTGCTCGTGCCGTCGCTGGCGATGCTCCAGTGGCGCGCGCAGCGGGCGGTACTCTCGTTCTTCGGCCGCGACTCTCACGACACCGACGTGCCCAGCCATCCCCACGACGAGGCGCCAGTCCACGACCGCGCAGAGACCCCGTCGACGGGTCCGACAATCAATGGAACAGGATTGTCCGTTTAGCGGGGGTTGACGCGACGTTAGGTGCTCACCGGGACAGATAAGGTGTCAGGGGGGCGCGCGTCTATTACCGCTCCCTCTGCTGCCGTCCCATGCTCCCGCTCGCATCCGACGCGCCTACCGTACAGGGCCGTTCCATTGATTGTCGGAGCCCTTCACCGAGGCGGACGTGCCGAGGCGCACGTACCGCAGGGGCGTCACCGAGGCGGGGCGCCGTCGTCGATCACCTCGGCGTCCTCGACCGTCTGATGCGGCGGACCAAAGGGCGAAGCTCCAAACGGCGGTCCGCCGAACGGGGGCGCGCCGACGACGCGGACGCTCCCGTTCTCGACCGCCCGCTCGAACCGCTGGCGCAGCGCCTTCCGGGCGACGGCGCGCGACGGCGGCAGCAAGCCCAGGATGCCGACGAGGTCGGTCAGGAAGCCAGGCGTCAGCAGGAGTGTGCCCGAGACGAGGATCACGAGCCCGTCGATCAGCTCCGGGCCGGGCAGGCCGCCTGTGGCCAGCTTCTGCTGCACGCGGCGCCACGCGGCCGTCCCCTCGCGCCGCGCCAGCCACGAGCCCACGAGCGCCGTCAGCACGACTGTCCCGACGGTCGGCCAGAACCCGATGCGCCCGCCGATGGACACCAGCAGCGCCAGGTCCACGACCGGCACGATCAGGAAGAGCAGGAACAGGCGGCCGAACAGCGACACGGGCAGAGCGTCTAGGAGAGACCTCGAACCACGTGCCCCCGCCTCGGGGTCCGCCCGCTGCCCGTGCCTCACCGCCTCTTCGCGCTCGCCCTCCTCGCCCTCGCCACCGAGGCGGCCGTCGCCCAGTCGGGCCTGACGGCCGAGGCCCTCTCGCAGGACCTCCGCGCCGACCAGCAGGCGCACCTCTGGCGCGTCGGCGCGTGGGGCCTCGCGAACGCGGTCGGCGGCACGGCCCTCTTCCTCGCCTCCGACGCCGAGGCGGAGCCGTGGCGCCGCGCCTTCGGGATGCAGGTCGGCGCTTGGGGCGTCATCAACACCGGCATCGCGGTCGTCGGGCTGGCGACCGGGACGGGCGACGTGACGGCCGACTGGGGCGAGGCGCTCCGCGCCGAAAACGGCTACGCCGACATCCTGCTCGTCAACCAGGGTCTCAACGTGGGCTACGCGGCGGTCGGGGCGACGCTCTGGGCCGTCTCGGGGCGCGGCGTCTCGAACCCTGACGCGTGGCGCGGACACGGGCAGGCGCTCATCCTCCAGGGCGCGGGGCTGTTCGTGCTCGATGGGATTGCGTATGTCGGCACGCGTGCCCGCCTCGGGGCGCTGGTCGACCTCGCGCAGTCCGCCTCGGTGACGGCGTCGGCGAACGGGGTCGCGCTCGTAATTCCGCTGTAGGAGAGCCAGCCTGCTCCGCCAAGGGGACGGGGTGCTCGGAGCAGATACGTGCGTGATGCGTGATTCTTTGCGGGAGAGAGTCACGAATCACGCATCGGACCGTAGGCACGCCCTGTCAGACATGTGGCGACGGCGAACGAGTGCAACCTCCGTCCCAGCCGGCACAACCCTACAGCCGCTCGAAGTCACCCGGGCAGGCCAGCTCGGCCAGGGCGGGGTCGTAGGGCTCGTAGTAGGTGTAGACGACCTCCAGCGTCGCGTCGTCGGGGCGGACGAACGTGCAGGTCGCAATCCGGCCGAGAAGTGGGCAGGCAGCGCCGAGGTAGGCCGAGTCGGGGGCCTCGGCGCAGTGCGTCTCGGCAGCGTCCGGCGTCCACCCGTCGCCGGTGTAGGCGAAGCAGAAGCCCTCGGTCTCGCGCACGTCGCAGCTCCCCGAGGCCTCCAACTCGGGTGCCAACTCCGGCATCGGGTCGGGGGGCGGAGGCGCGGGCTCGGGCCGCGACGTGATCTCGACCACCTGCTCGGGCGGCTCGGCCGGCTCAACCTCGAGGGCGTCGTCGAACGGCGTCGGCGGCGCCTCCACCGAGGCGGTGTCGACGGGCGACGTCGGCTCCGCCTCGGGAGCGGGCGCCCGGTCGCCGCAGGCGGCGAGCGCGACGGCCAAGAGAACGGGGAGGACGCGACCCATACTCGCAGTCTACCCCGAGGCGGATGCCTCGGCCCGGGACAAACGGACCGGCTCCGAGGCGGCGCGGGCGTCCCACAGGCCGTCGTAGCTCTCGGGCGCGCGGTAGCGGTCGATCCACCGCCGGTCGATGGCGTGCTTGAGGCGTAGGAGCGGGCGGCCCCTGAGCGCGAGCGGACCGACGGCGTACCACGCGGTCGGCGCGCCGGTCGAGAGGATGAGCGGGGCGGCGGGGTAGGGGCGCCACGCCTCCAGCTCCACCGCCTCGGGGGGTGTGCCGCGCGTCATCGCCCGGGCCATCCGGCCGACGTTCTCGAGGAGCGCCGGCCCCTGCTTGACGGCGTGGACGCCGATCCGCGGGAGGTCTTCATACCTGGTCACCGCCGCACTGTCGCCGGCGACGAACACGCGCGGGTCGTCGACCGACCGGAGACCGGCCCCGACGCGCACGAACCCCCTCTCGGTGACCGACAGACCCGCCTCGGCAAAGAGCGCCGGCCCCACCGATCCGGTCGCCCACACGACGGCATCGGCTGGGATCGCCTCACCGCTCTCCAGCCGGACGCCCGCATCGTCGACGTCCGCGACGCGTGCCCCGAGGCGGACGTAGGCGCCACGCGCGCGGAGCGTTCGCTCGCACCACCGCCCGAGGCGGGCCGGGAGCGAGGCGACGAGCCGGTCGCCCGGCTCGATGACAGTCACGGCCAGCCGCTCCAGGTCCGGCCGGCCGGTCACGTTGAGGGCCGTTTCGATGCCCGCCGCCCCGCCGCCCACGATCACGAGGCGTCGTGCATCGCCCGACGTGGCCGCCTCGGAGAGGAACGCGCCGAGCGCCTCGATCCGGTGCAGCGGCTTCGTGCGGATGGCGCCGCCCGCCGTGCCCGGGTTGACGGCCCCGATGTCGAACACCGCGAGGTCGTACCCGAGGCGGTCCCCCGAGGCGGTCTCGACCTCCCGCGCCTCGCGGTCGAGCGCGACGGCCTCGCGGTGTTCGACATCGGGGCCGTCAACCCGGGCACGGCGGGCGGCGCCATCCGCACGAAGCCGCTGCACCGG
>JBCCPW010000022.1:0-16600 GCA_039024735.1 Bacteroidota bacterium | reverse complement strand
GGCGCTCCCTCCGGCGGCCTCGCGGGCTACACGCTGCACGCGCCGGACCGTGCCGCCCTCAATGCCGCTCTCGACCATCTCCGTACGCACCGTGTGGAGGTGGAAGCCGTCGAGCCGCTCCGCCAATCGCTCGAAGACCTGTTCGTGGAGATCGTCACCGAGGCGCCCGCAGCCAGTCGCTAGCGGTCCCCCTCGGTGGCAACCGCAGCGCGATGTTGCCGTCCGCGAGGCGCCCACCGCTGCACCCCCGGCTCTCCCACCTCCCTGTGCTCTCCCCGCCTCGGTACCGAGGCGGATGCTCCCCGCCCTCCTCCGACTCGCCCGGTTCCATGCTCGGCATCTTCCTCCTGACCCTCCGCGAGCTTCGCGCCAAGTGGATCGTCGTGGGCCTCTTCGTCGTCGCGACGCTCATCTGGGGCACGATGGCCCTCGCCCTCCAACTCGACGTGGTGGACGGCTCGCTCGCGGGCGCGCGCCTCTTCGGGCAACAGGCCGAGCTTGGACTTGAGCAAACCCTCCGGGACGACGAGGGCAACGTGGTGCTGGACGAGAACGGCGAGGCCGTGACGGAGCGCGCCGAGCCCGAGTTCGGCGGCTCGCTGCTGGAGGACTTCGTGATCGGGTCGCAGATCTTCGTCGCCGGGGCCGCCTACTGGGTCGGCATCCTCCTCGCTCTCTTCGCGACGGGCGGGCTCGTGGCCTCGCTCCAGACGCGCGGCGAGATCGACCTGTTGCTCTCCAAACCGCTCTCCCGCAGCCAGATCCTCGGCGGACGCCTCGCGGGTGTGGGGGCGGTGACCCTCGGGCTGATCGTGTACCTCATCGGGGCAGTGTGGCTCGTGATGTCGCTCAAGACCGGCATCTGGAACGTGCGCTTCCTGCTCGCCATCCCGGTCATCTGGTCCATGTTCATGGTCCTCTACTCCATTGTGACCCTGATGAGCGTGTGGACCGGCTCGTCGGCCCTGTCGCTGATGGTGGTCCTGGCGGTGCTCTTTGCATCGCTCATCCTCGCGATCCCCGAGTTGGACACCCAGGTCTCGCGCACCTGGCGTCCGCTCGTCATCGGCTTGAGGCACGCCCTGCCCCGATTCCCGAACGTGGGCGTCCAGATGGTGCCGCAACTCGCGACGGGGGACGCCGTAGGGGCCCTTTCAGCCTTTGCCTCGTCCATCGGCATCGGCGTCACTCTGTACGCCCTTGCCTTCTGGCGCTTCGCGCGCCGAGACTTCTGACCCTTTCGCGCCCTCCCTCGCGCCTCCCCATGCATCACGCCCACCGCCTCCCCCTCTCCGTCCGGCTGGCCGCGCTGCCGGTTGTCCTCGCGCTGCTCCTCGCAGGAATCGCCCTCTCGGGCTGCCAAGACGCCGTCTCCGATGTTGGTGGACCCGTCTCGCTCCAGACCACCCAGGCCCTTGACGTTCTGCCCGCTGACGCCCAGATGGTCGGCATGGTGGACCTCGCCTCGGCGCGCGAGAGCGGGATGGTGGACGACATGATGGGCGGCCAGGTGTCGCCGTTCGGCCCCGATGGTTCCGGTGAAATGGACCGCCTCATCCGCCTGACCGGCTTCGACCCCGCCGAGGACATCGACCGGATCTACATCGCCGCGTCGCCAGATCGAGAGAGCGGGGCCATCGTGCTCTACGCCCGCTTCGACCGCGAGCGCATGGAGCGCGCCATCGCCGAGGAGGCGCCCGACGAGATGGAGCGCACTGAGATTGAGGGCGTCCCCGCATGGGTCGCTCGCGAGGCCAATGGCGAGGCAATGTCCTTCGCGCTGCCCAACGACGAGATGATGATCGCAGGCAGCGAGGAGGCCGTTCGCGAGATGCTACGCCGCCTCGCCACGGGTACGCCGGGCGCCTCGTCCGATCTGGAACTGATGGCCCTCGTCGAGAAGGCCGCACACCGCGAGACCGCCTGGGCCGTCGTGCGTGGCATGGACGGCTCGCAGACCGCGGGCGACGATCCGATGGGCCAGTTGGGCAACCTCAGCGAGTCCGTCGTCTCGTCGTTCGACTTCGGCACGGACGGGCTGGACGTGGACGTGTTCGTCGTCCCGCGCGCGGGTGCCGCCGCAGGCGACGTGGCCGACGTGGCCCGCGGCGCCGTCTCCGCGATGCGCCTCCAGGCCAAGGACGAGCCTGCGCTGATGAAGGCGCTGGACGACGTGCAGGTCCGCGAGGCAGACACGGGCGTCCGGGTCTCCGGCACGATGCCGCGGACGCTCCTCGCCGACGCGCAGAGCCGATAGCCTGTCCCCCCTCCCGCCTCGGTGCTGCGACGAACGCACCGAGGCGGACCGGCCAGCTTCCGAGCGGGCGGCGCTACCTTCGCGCCGCCCGTTTGTGTGTGCCCCCGTGCTCCAGCCCTCGCTCGACGCCTTCCCGCCCATCCCGCGCCCGAGGCGGGTGCTGCTCACCTCGCCAGATCACTTCGAGGTCGCCTACGTCATCAACCCCCACATGGCGGGCAACATCGGCGACGTGGACGCGGAGCGGGCCCACGCCCAGTGGCACGCCCTCCGCGAGGCGTACGAGCGGATCGGGGTGGAGGTGAGCGTGATGGAGGGCCAGCCGGGCTTGCCGGACATGGTCTTCTGCGCCAACCAGACGCTCCCGTACCTCACGCCAGACGGCGCACGCGGCGTCATCCTCAGCCGGATGCACGCGCCACAGCGCAAGCCCGAGGTGGAGCACTACGAGCGGTTCTTCGAGGCGGAGGGCTACGAGATCCATGGCCTCGACCCCGACCTGCCGGGCGACTTCGAGGGCATGGGCGACGCCCTCTGGCATCCGGGGCGCTACCTGCTCTGGGGCGGCTACGGCTACCGGACGGATCGCGGCGTGTACGACCGCCTCGGTGAGAAGATGGGCTTCCCCGTGATTCCCCTCCGGCTCGAGGACCCCGACTTCTACCACCTCGACACCTGCTTTTGCCCTCTCGGTGAGCACACCGCGCTGATCTATTCGGGCGCGTTCGACGCCTCCGGCTTGGAGTCCATCCGTCGCCACTTCGCGCGTGTCATCGAGGCGCCCGAGGACGAGGCCCGGCGCCTCTTCGCGTGCAACGCCCACAGCCCGGACGGGCGGCACGTGCTCATCCAGCGCGGATGCACCGAGACGGGACGCCGCCTCGGTGCGGCGGGCTTCGAGATGGTGGAGGTGGACACCGATGAGTTCCTGAAGGCGGGCGGCTCCGTGTTCTGCATGAAGCTGATGTTCTGGTAGGGACATGGGAACTCGGGGTTCGGGAGTGGCCGAGGGGGCAGGTGGCGGGAGCAGTCCCCAGTCCCCAGTCTCCCCCCCCCTGGTGAGCCTCGTCATCCCCGCGCTGGACGAAGCCGCAGGCATCGGCGAGACGCTCGCCAGCGTGGCGCGCCAGCCCGGCCCCTGGGAGGTCGTCGTCGCCGATGGCGGCTCCACGGACGGCACCCCCGAGGCGGTCCGCCGCGCGATGCCCTCCGCCCGGCTCGTCTCGCCGGGGCGAGGCCGCGCGACCCAGATGAACGCAGGCGCCGAGGCGGCCACCGGTGACATCCTACTGTTCCTTCACGCCGACACGCACTTGCCACAGAATGCCCTGGACGAGGTCCGAGCGGCGCTCACCGAGGCGGGCGTCTCGGGCGGATGCTTCCGCACGACGTTCGCCGGAGAGGGCGCTGCGAGTCCGTGGATGCGCCTCTGGGAGGCCCGCGTCTGGATGCGCTGGTGGCGCTTCGCGTTCGGAGACCGCGCGCTGTTCTGCACTCGCGAGGCGTTCGAGGCCATCGGCGGGTTCCGCGATCAACCGCTGTTCGAAGACCTCGACCTCGTGCGTGACCTCCGCGCGCGCGGCCGGTTCGTCTTCCTCGACGCCGCCGTTCAGACCTCCGGGAGACGGTTCGCACAGAACGGCGCCCTCGGGCAGCAACTCCGCAACGTCGCGCTGTGGACCGGCTGGAACATAGGCGTCGCGCCCGACCGCCTCGTGCGGTTCTATCCCGCCCACCGGGCCCCGCACGAGCCCCGCCTCGGTGACCTCTTGGAACCACCGAGGCGGGCGGACTGACGTCAATTGCGAGGTGGGGGGAATATGTGCTGGCCCCGAGACGGAGGGGACGCGTGGGAACAGGCGGGCGCAAGGGGGCTTTGTCATCCCCGTTCGGCTCTCTCATCTCTTCCATGCGAACCGCTTTTCTCGCCACCGTTGGTCTGGCGGCCGGAGCCCTCGCAAGCCTCACGGCTCTCCCGGCGGGCGCCCAGACCGCGTTCACCCTGGACGATCCGTTCCTCGTCGTGGACGGAGAGCGCGTCACGTGGGCCTCGCCGCCTCGGTCGGGCGCTCTCGACGGCCCACTGCTCCTCGCCGTTCCGGGCCTGGCGGACTACTCCATCTCAGACGGCCCCGTCCCGGGCGCACGCCGCGCGGGCGAGTTCGACGGTCGGCGCCTCACGTTTTCGGTGGACGGCGTGAGCATCCGCATGGTCTCCCAGAGCCCCATCCTCGGAGACGGGCGGCGACCTGCGTACGTCCGCACCCGCCAAAGCCGCACTACCGCGCGAGGCCCGGCCCAGCTCCGCTCACAGGACGCTCCCGCCTCGGTGCCTGCCATCCGCGAGACACCACGGGACGAGCGCGTCCAGGCCGACCTGCGGCGTCTCGCTGCCGAGCGCGACCGGCTTCGCGAGGAGCGTGAGCGCACCCTCCAGGAGCGGCGAGCCCTCGCCGCCGAGATGGAGCGGGCCCGCCGCGAGAGCGACGCGGTCGCCTCGCGAGCAAACGAGAACGCGCGCCGCGAGGCCCGTCGCCTGCGCGAGGAGGTTGCGCGGCTTCGGCAGGAGGTCGCCGCACGGGATGCGACCATCGAGAGGCTCACGGCCGAGCGCGACGACCGAAGCGAGCAGATGGACTATCTCCGTCTCCAGGTCCGCGCCCTCTCTGCCGCTCTCGCCACCACCGAGGCGGAGCGCGACCAGGCGCTTCAGGAACGCGACGACGCACCCACGAACCGATCCGCCGTTGCCGCTCTCCAGGCCGAGTTGGACGAAACACGAGCCGAACGCGACCGACTGGCCGCGCTGACGGCCGCCCAGCGCCCTGACACAGATCGCCTCAACGCTCTCACGCGTCGGCTCACCGAGGCGGAACGCACCGTGGAGCGGCTGACGGCCGAACGCGATGCTATCGAGGCGCAGTTGGAAGCCTCCGAGAGGGCCCGCCTCGGTCTCGAAGCGGAGAGAGCGAGACGAGAAGACGAGCAGACCATCGCAGAGCCGGATCCCCGCCGCACAGAGCGCGAGCCCGCCGACGGGCCTCCTGCCCGCATCTCGTTCCCGAGCTTCGACTTCGGCCGTCTCCTGAACCCTGCTGAGGTCGAGCGTCAGGTAGAGGCGGCCACCCTTCCACCGCGAGCCGTCGCGAGCGGACTGCGTGGCGAGGTTCTGGTGCTGCTCCAGACCGACGCCACCGGCCGGGTGATTCAGACCGCCGTTCCGCGCCCGATTGGTGGGGGGCTAGACGCGCTGGCCGAGGACCTCGTCCGCACCATGCAGTTCCGGCCGCCTCGGGTCCGCGGCCTCCCGACGGGCCTCCGGTCGCAGGTCCTCGTTCGGTTCAACGGCGCAGACGCCTGACGTGGGGCGATGGTGACGCTCGGCTGGGCGTTCAGAACATGACAGACGCATCGGGGGGCATCCGGCGTTACCCTCGCCGTGCCCCACGCCCGTCCCGATGCTCCGCTCCCTGGCCTTCGTACCCATTCTCCTCACCGTCGCGGCGGTCAGTTGCAACGGCCCTCGCGCCACGTCTGAGGTTCGCGCGGCGGCCACGGGAGAGCCGTTCACGCTCGCGCTGGGGGAGTCCGTGGAGGTCGCCGGGCACAGCCTCCGCTTCGTGGACGTGGCCGAGGACAGCCGGTGCCCCATCGGCGCGACGTGCGTCTGGGAGGGCCGCGCGAAGGTCACGCTTTCCGCCTCGGGACCGGATGGACCCGAGGACCGCCACGTGCTGACGCTGCCGTACAGCGCCATGACCGACGACGAGAGCGACACGTGGGAGGTCGGCGGCCTGACGGTCCACCTTCGCGACCTCCGACCGTTTCCCGAGGCGGACCGGCCCGCCGACCCGCAACCCGAGGTGGAACTCAGCGTCTCGGCCACGGACTGACGCGGGGCGCGTTTCTTCGCCCTCGCGGAACCACGCGGTCGGGCACCGCTAGACCGACTCCCCTTCCCCCTCATGTCGCCTCTCGCCTACGTCGTCGCCCGTCCGCTCCCGCTCGGCTGGACGGTCCCCCAGCGCGAGGGCATCGCGTGGATGAAAGCCGCACTGAGCCGCTCGGGCGTCTCCGGCCCGGAGGCCTCGCGCGCGCTCCGGCTCTACGACTTGCTCGCGCGGCAGTCCTCCGTCGAGTCCCGCGTGACGGCGCTGGAGGACTACTCCCATCAGGACTGGGACCGGATGGACCTGTTCGCCTCGCCCGCCTCGGGAGACGGCCAGACCGGACCGCCTCGGCCGTGGCAGCATCCCACCTTGCAGGAGCGGATGCGGGTCTTCGCGGACACCGCGCTGAGCGTCGCGCGGGAGACCTTCGGAGGCGACACCGAGGCGCCGGATCTCCTCGTACAGGTCAGTTGCACCGGCTACGACAGCCCGACGGCCGCACAGCGCGTCGCGTTGGAGAACGGGTGGACGGAGACGCGGCTGCTGCACATCGGGCACATGGGCTGCTACGCGGCCCTCCCTGCCCTCGCGACCGCCGCCGATGTCGTGCGCTCGCGCGCGGGGGTCCTGACGGACGGGATCACCGAGGCGGGTGCGACGGCCGCCATCCTACTGCTGGAGATGTGCACGCTCCACCACCGCGTGGAGGCGACCGACATCGAGATCGTGGTGCAGCAGTGCCTCTTCGCAGACGGCGCCGCCCGCCTCGATGTGACCTCCGAGCGGCCCTCGGGGCGCTCGCTCGCGCTGCTGGACCATCACGAGGCGCTTGTCCCGGACACCCTCGGCGAGATGACGTGGGGACTCGCCGATGGGGCCTTCGCGATGACGCTCTCGCGGCGCGTGCCGGATCACATCCGGGCAGGCGTGGAGGGCGTCGTGTCGCGATTCCTCGCGAGGCACGGCCTGTCCATCGGCGACGTGGACCTCGCAGCCATTCACCCCGGCGGCCCTCGCGTGATCGAGGCGACGGCGGAGGCGCTCGGCTTCTCGGACGAGCAGACTCGACACAGTCGCGCTGTGCTCGCGGCCCGAGGCAACATGTCCTCCACAACCCTCCCGCACATCTGGGCCCGCCTCACCAACGACGCGACGGTGCCCGATGGCAGCCTCGTGCTCTCGCTCGCGTTCGGCCCCGGGCTCACCATCGCGGCGAACCTGCTCCGGGTGGAGGGCTGACACGGCGCCCGCCTCGGTGACGACACGAACGCACCGAGGGGGCAGGACCGAGGCGGGCGAGCCGAGGGTTCGGGTAGCCGGACGTTCAGAATCTGCCGGAGGCGGCTGGCACGGTCTCCGTCTCCGAGCGACCTCGGTGCGAGGGAACCGCAGGCACCCACCTCGGCACCGAGGCGGGTGCACACGACCCCGGCCCGCCACCCGTTCGGCGGAATCACGCCGCGTCTCCGCCCGTTCCACCGAGAACACACCCGAGTCTCGCGCCCGCTTCGCCTAGCTTGCCCGCGTCCGGCTTCCCCCTGCGCATGACCATCCGCCTCGCGCTCCTCGCCTCGCTCGCCCTCGTGTCTGTGGGCGCCCACGCTCAGCCCGTCGACGCCTCCATCATCCCGGAGGACGCGCCCGAGTGGCAGCCCATCGCCGAGGCCATCGCCGAGGCCGAGGCGGACGGCAAGGTGCTCCTCCTCCACGGCTATGCGTCGTGGTGCGGCTGGTGCGCCCGCCTCGATGAGGACGTCTACACCGACGACGACGTGCAGGCCTACCTCGCCGAAAACTTCGAGGTGACCCGCGTCAACATCGAGAACGTGGACGTGATCGACTTCTTCGACTACCGCCTCCCGACGGCCTGGCTCGCGAGCGGCATCGGCATCACGTCCACCCCCACGACGGTCTTCGTGGACGCCGAGGACGGCGAGATCATCACGCGCCTCCCCGGCTACGCCGACCGCGAGACGTTCCTCTACGCCCTCCGCTACGTCCGCGAGCGCGCCTACGAGAACGGCTCCTTCCAGGAGTTCATCGACGGCGAGCAGGCCCAGGCGACCACCGAGGCGGACGGCGCCACTCCGGAGGCGACGCCGATGGTCCCGCTTGTGGACTGACCGACCGCCGCCTCGGTGATGCGCATCGCGCTGCTTGTGGGTCTGGGTCTCGCCGCGGCGCTCGCGGCAGGCGCCGCTGAGGGACGCCGAGGCAACGACCGCCTCGCGTCCGACGATGCCCCCGGCGCCGAGGCGCTCTACAGCGCCGGGCTGGCGCGAGACGACGTGCCGCTCGAGATCGGCGGGGCCCTTTGGAACAACCTCGGGCTCGCCCGCCTCGCGCAGGACCGCGCCGCCGAGGCGGACAGCGCCTTCACCCGCGCGCTCCCCCTCGTCTCCGACGCCGACGCCCGCGCGCTCGTGGCGTTCAACCGCGGAACAGCGGCCCTCGCCCGCTCCGACCTCGGGACGGCCGTCGAGAGCCTTCGGCGCGCCCTCGTCCTCCGGCCGACGTACGTTCCGGCGCAGGTCAACCTGGAGATCGCCCTCCGCCGCCAGCGCACCGACGACGGCGAGGAGCCGCCCGAGACTCCCGAGCCCTCCCCCTTCGCGCAGGACCTCAAGGCGCAGGCGGACTCGCTCGTGGAGGCCAGGCAGTACGCCGAGGCGTACGGCGCGATGCAGGGCGGGCTCGCACGAGACTCGACCGTCGCCGCGTTCGGCGAGTTCATCCAACGCCTCGGCCAGATCGTCGAGGTCGATTCCGATTCCCTTCCGTGAGGCGTTTCCTCTTCGTCGCTCTCGTCCTCGTCGCGCCCGTCGTCCTGGCGCAGTCCGCCTCGGGCCCGAGCGCGACCGACCTGTACCACGGCGCCGCCCAGGCGTACATCGACGGCGAGACCGAACAGGCCGTCCGCGAGGCCGAGCAGGCCCTCGCGCTGGACCCGGACAACGAGAAGATCCAGCGCCTCCTCGACCTGCTCCGGCAAGAACAGCCGCCTCAAAACGACGAGGACGGCCAGCAAGACGAGCCTCAAGACTCCGGCAACGAGGGCGAACAGGACGAATCCGAGTCCGACGACTCGCAGCAGAATCAGAGCAACGAGGGCGAGCAGGACCGCGAGGAGGCTGAGCGCGACGGCACCGACCAGTCGCCCCCCGACGAGAGCCAGGCCGACGACGCCCAGGACGGCCGCGAGGACGAACGCCAGCCGCCCAGCGAGCCCACCCCCGCCGACACCGGCCAGCCCCGCCCCACCGAGATGAGCGCAGTTCAGGCCCAGCGCCTCCTCGATGCCATCGCGGCAGACGAGGAACTGCTCGTCGAGAAGATGCGCCGCCCGATGCGGGGGCGCCGCTCGGACCGCGACTGGTGATGCACGCGAGAACCGGATGCCGGACCGCCACCGACGAGCCGTCTCCGCCTCGGTGGCCCGATGAGCCCCCCCGGCGGTACCTCGCGCGAGCGCACCGAGGCGGATCGGGAGGGGCAGATCGCACGGCCCGCCTCGGTGCCGTTGTGCTGGGCTTCGTGATGGCGACCGCGATGCTTGCGCCTGTCCGCGCGCAGGTGGCCGTGAGCGCGTACGTGGACAAGACCGTCGTGGACGTGGGCGAGACGCTCCTGTTCACCGTCGAGATCACGGGCGAGGAGCCCGAGGGCGCACTGCTTCCGCCCACCACCTCGTCCAACCTCGCGCTCCTGTCTCGCTCGCCCGTCCTGCGCGAGCGCACCCAGTTCGGCGCCCAGATTCAGACGCGGGTCAGCTGGCGATACCAGGGTCAGCAAACCGGCGTCGGGCGGATCGCGCCGATGCAGCTTCGGATCGGCGGCCGGTCGTTCTCCACCGATGCCATCCCCATCGACGTGGTGGCGGGGCGCCCGGCCTCGCGCCCGGCTCCGCTGACGCGCTCGGACCCAGCCCCATCGGACAGACGCGATCTCGTGATCCGCGCCGAGCCTCGGCAGACGAGCGCGGTGGTCGGCGAGCAGGTCGTCGTGGACTACGTGCTCTACTTCGACGCCTCGCGCGTGGCGCCCCGGCAGGCCATCGCCACCGGGACGTGGGATGCCCCGGGGTTCTGGCGCGAGGAGATGGACGTGCCCACCCGCGAGACCTACCCTCGCGCCGCCACCCTCGGCGGGCGCGCGATGCAGGCCGTGACCGTCCGGCGCCTCGCGCTGTTTCCCGCCCGCGCAGGCAACCTCGAACTGGCCCCGATGGACTACGAGATCGAAGTCCAGGAGGCCCGGGCCGACGATCCGTTCGCGCCGTTCTTCCGCCCGTTCTCCACGCGCCGGATGGATCGCGAGGCGACGGCAGCCGCGACCTCCATCGAGGTGCGCCCCCTCCCTGCCGGGGCCCCGCCGTCGTTCACCGGGGCCGTCGGGGCGTTCGAGTTGTCCGCCCAGATGGAAACCGGGGAGGTGGAGCCCGGCGAGCCCGTCCGCCTCGCGCTGACCGTTCGCGGGACGGGCAACGCCGCCACACTGGAGGCGCCCGAGATCGCTGCGCTGGACGGCGTGGACGCCTACGCCCCAGACTCCGACCGGCGCGTGGACCGAGACCGCGTTCCGCTGCGCAGCGCGAGGACATTCACGTACACGTTTGTCCCGCAGGGGACGAGCGTCGAGATCCCCGAGATCGAGTGGAGCTACTTCGATCCCGACGCGAACGAGTACGTCACCCTCCGCGAAGGACCGTTCCCGATCACGGTGGTCGGAGGCACAGGACCAGCGCCTGTCGCGGCGGCACGGACCTCCTCGCGCTGGCAACGCTCCGGCGGTCCCGCGACGGGTGGCCTGTGGGCAGTCCTCCTCGTCGGCGTGGCGCTGCCAGCAGTGGCGGGGCTGGGGCTCGTCGCGGCTCGTCGGGGACGGCGGCACCTCGCGGAGCGGCGTCGCCCGGCCCCGACGGACCCTCTCGCCTCGGTGGAGACGCCGCGCGACACCGCACGCGCGGCGGAGGCCGTCTTGCGCCGCGCCGTCTCCTCCCGCCTCGGCACCGAGGCGGAAGGGCTCGCTCGGGCGGACCTCGTCGCTCGGGTGGCCGAGAACGTGGACGCCGAGACCGCCTCGGTGCTCGACCGCCTCCTCGGTGCGGCGGACCGGACGCGCTTCGCGGGCTCGCCTCTCCCGACAGCCTTCCGGGAAGACACGCGCGCCCTCGCCGACGCCCTCGCCCGATGACCCTGGCGCTGCTCCTGCTCCTCGCGATGGGCCCGGACGGCCCCGAATCGCTGCGCCAGCAGGGCCTCGACCTCCTCGCCGAGGGCGACACCCTCGGCGCCGTCGCCACGCTCGACGCAGCCGTCGCGGGCGAGTGGACCAACCCGGACGTGTGGCTCGCCCTCGGCCAGACGCACCTCGCGCGCGAGGCCACCGGCCCCGCCGTCCTCGCGCTCGAACGTGCCGCCCGCAGCGCCCCGCTCGACCCCGAGATCGCGAGCGCCCGCCGCGACGCGCACGCCCTGGCTCGCGCGGTCCCGCCCGAGGCGGCCGCCCCGGTCGTCGCTGCACGGGCCGTCCGCAGCACCGTCGGGACCGAGGCGGTCGTCGCGCTCGCGCTCGTGCTCTACCTCGGCCTCGCCGCGCTCTCGTTCGTGTGGTGGCGCCGACGCCAGCGACCGGTTGGATGGGCAGCCCTCGCGCTGGCACCCGTCGCGCTGTGCGCGCTGATTCTGGCGGGGCTGACTCTGTGGGACGCGAGCGGGTCGCGTGCCGTGGCTCTGGCGTCCGTGGAGGTGCGGGCACGTCCGGTCACCGAGGCGGAGACGGTTGGGAGCGTGCGGACGGGCGAGATGGTGACGCTCGGCCCGACCGAGGGGGACTGGCGTCGGGTGACCGTCGATGAGACGGAGGGGTGGGTTCCCTCGCGAGCAGTCTCGGCCCTGTAGCCGCGCCCGCCTCGGGCCCGGTCGGGCTGTCTCATCGCGTCTTTCCCCTTGCGAGACGGAACTCCTGCGTCCCCGACTCTCCCCGCTGAACGCCTCTGGCACGCCCGACGCCTGGTTTTAAGGGATCCCCGCCGCGAACGCCCGCCAGAGAGACCGCGTCCGCGTGGTTCTCGTCCTTCCCCGCTATGACACACCGCCTCTTCGTCTCCCTCAGCCTCGCGCTCGCCCTCGCAGCATCTCCCGCGAGGGCCCAGGTCCTCGGGACCACCTACGACACCGAGCCCGACGGCTCGGGCGTCCGCCTCGGTATCGGGGTCGGCGCGTCCGTGTACAACGGCCCCAACATCCTGTACCCGCTCAGCGGGATCGATCAGGAGAGCGTGACCGAGACCCGGCCTGCTGTCACCGCCTTCGCGCAGTTCCCCCTCGGGAACCGATTCTCCGGCCGAGCGCTCGCGGGGCTGCTCAACCTCGGCGCAGACGACGACAACGAGATCGCACGGCGGGGCGGCAACCCGTTCCTGACCAACGAGCAGCTGTTGCTCGAAGGCGACCTCCTGCTTCACTTCACGCCTCGGTCGTCGGCCGTTGCGCCGTATGCATTTACGGGCCTCGGCGCACTCATCGCCGATCCCTTCGGCACGGACGACGTGGCGGATGCGCTGGACCGAGACCGCGTGGCGTACGTGCTCCCGCTCGGCATCGGCGTGGACGTGCGACTCTCGCGGAACCTCGGGCTGTTCGGCGAGGCCAGCTACCGCTTCCCGCTCAATAGCGTCGGCAGTTCGCGGGGGCTGACCTCCTCCGTCACCGGCCCCGGGGACGATCCCGTCTGCGAAGCCGATCCGACCACCGAGGAGTGCATCAAGAAGTGCGAGGACGACCCCACCCTGCCCTTCTGCGACGACGACAACGGACGGAGCGCCTTCGACACCCGCTTCGGCTCGGCTCTCTTCACGGGCGGGCTTCGGCTGGGCTTCGGCGGAGGCCGTCGCACGGCGTACATCCCCCCTCCGCCTCGGCGCGAGATCCTCGTGCAGCGGGACACCGTGTTCGTTGAGCGCGAGATAATCCCGCCCGTCGCCCCTCGCGTCTGTGAGATCGTGGAGTTGAACCCGGTCTACTTCGAGCCAGGATCCTCCGCACTCTCGACCCGGGCCCGGCGCCTGCTGGATGAGAACATCGCGATCCTGCTGGAGAATCCCGCGTGCTGCGTCTTCATCGACGGCTACACGGACAGCACGGAGCAGGAGAGACACGGCTCGGAGTTGTCACGCCAGCGTGCGCAGGCCGTCTACGACTACTACCTGTCGCAAGGCGTCGCCGCGAGCCGATTGCAGACTCGCAACCGAGGAGCCGGGATGCCCTCATGCGCCAAGGAAGACCCCGGCATCGGGTGCAGCCGGAACCGCCGCGTGGACTCGGTCCCGATGGACTGCGAACGGTTCCAGCGCATCCTCGAAGCCCCCAACCGCTAGCCGCCGCTGGCCCCGCCTGCGCGGGCGTTCTCGCGAGCCGTTCCCGCTCTGTCCGTACGCCGATGGGCCGAGCGGAGACGACCTCGCGATCCGCGTATCGGCCCCGCTCTCCACAGGAGCGGGGCCGTTCCCGTTCCCCCGCCTGGGTGTCGCGACGAGGGCACCGCGGCGGGGTAACGGGAACGGCCGCTATCAGCGAATCGGCCCCTGAGTTGAGAAAACGGCGTCACGCCGATAGCTTGGCGTCGGCCTTCCCCGGCCTCCATCACCCTCTATGTCCCACGCCGGAGACGTCACGGCCCTCCTGGCCGAATCCCGAGGCGGCAACACTGCCGCCAACGACCGCCTGCTCTCGGCCGTCTACGACGAGTTGCACCGGTTGGCGCGTGCGCACCGGTCCCTGGGACAGCGCGACGGGACCCTCAATACCACCGCCCTGGTTCACGAGGCGTACCTGAAGCTCATCGATGGGGACCGCCTCCCGTTCGATGGGCGGGCGCACTTCTTCTCCGCCGCGGCCCGCGCGATGCGGCAGGTGATCGTGGACGACGCCCGCAAGCGGAACCGCGCGAAGCGGGGCGGCGGCGCACGCCCCACGTCCCTCGACCGGGTCGGCGAGCCGATGGCGGACCAGCCCACCGATGAGATCCTCGCGTTGGACGAGGCGCTGAAGCAGTTCGAGACCCTCGATCCGCGAGCGGCAAGCGTGGTGGAGTGCCGGTACTTCGCGGGGCTAACGGTGGAGGAGACCGCACAGGCGCTCGGCATCTCCCCTACGACGGTCAAGCGCGAGTGGGCCGCCGCCCGGGCGTGGCTCTACCGAGCACTCGCGGAGGATCCCTGAGACACAACTCAGCGAACGAACGACGCCACCGGGGACTACCACTCAGACCCGCCTCGGTGTGCCGAGAGTCTCCAGAGCCGATGCGTCGTGAGGCAACGCGACCGCCCGCCGCGGTCCCGAGGCGGAGCCAGACAGCGAGCAGGATCAGTCCACCAGCCGCTCGATGTCACCGAGGAGGAGATCGCGCGAGTGGCCAAGCACGGCGGCGACCTCCGCGATGACCTCGCTCGCGGCCGACCCCGTCGGCTGCTGGTGAGCGAGCGCGTGAAGGTGTTCGGCGGCATCGCCGAGGGCTTCCACGGCGTCGGTCGTGGCGAGGAACCAGTCGGGCGGTGGCTCCGTGTGGCGGGCCGCACTAGCGGCGGCGGTCTTGAGCGCGTGGGCGGCCTCGGCGATGCGCTGGCGGTCCGGCCGGAGCAGGCCCTGGAGCGCCTCGGTGAGCGACGGCGCCTCGGAACGGAGGCATCGCGAGCGCGTGTCGCGCCCGGCCTGGAGAGCCACCCGGGTCGCGCGGAGATCGCGCACGACGTGCTCGGCGTTCTCGCGCTGCGCGAGGCTCAAGGCTCCGGCCTGTGCCCGCTGCACTGAGGCGATCAGCCGAGGCAGTGCATCGGAGGCGACGGCGAGCAGGCTTTGAAATGCAGCCCCGGACTCGTGCTCGACGCTTCGAGCCGCGAGGGCTTCGACCGCCGAGGCGGTCAGGAACGGGGGACGGGGGTCCATACGCAAGCGAGGCGCCCAGAAGGACGCCTCGCGACGGTCACACAACGGTGAGCGAGCAACCTACCGCATCCCGCTCGGCTCGTTCCATCCCTCACCATCGTTTCCCCGCAGCCGAACGGCCCGTTCGCGTTTCCCTCACCCGGTCTCCAAAGACGGCGGCACGGCCGGACGTTCCGCGCCCCGAGGCGGGATCGGGGTGGTCACCATCCGCTGGAGCAGTTCGAGCAGGTCCTCGGCGCGATCTGGGTCGAGCCGTCCCGAGCGGACCGCGAGGCGGACCGTCTCGACGCTCAGGGCGGCGTACGCGGGCACGAGTTGCGGGAGGTGCTGCCGCAGCGCGAGGCCGTGGCGGTGGATCGTCTCCATGTCGCCTCGGACGACGGGGCCGGTCAACGCCTCCTCCGGTCCGCGCGAGGCGAGGCTGTCCAGCGTGCCACGCAGCAACGGCTCCAGCATCGCGAGGCCATCGCGGCGGCCGATGTCCAGCGAGGCCAGCACCTCCTGCACCACGCCGAGGAGCGTGACGAGGAAGTTGCTCGTCATGACCGCGGCGAGGTGGTAGCGCGGCTTCGCCTCGGCCGGGATGACCACGTAGCGAAGCCCCAACCCGACGGCCAGTTCGATGCCTGCCGCGATCCCGCGCGAGGGCCCTTCGAGACCGACGTACGCCCCCTCCAGTGCGTCTGCGCCATCGCGTCGTGTGAGGGTCTGGAGCGGGTGAAACGAGAGGACCGCCGCACCCTCCATCGCGAGAGGCTCCAGCGCATCGGATGGAATGGCGCCCGAGACGTGGGCGACGACCACATCCGGCCAGCGAAGCCGGACGCCCGTCAGCAACTCGGCCACGTCGGCGAGTTGATCGTCCGGGACGCACAGCAGGACGAGCGATACATCGCGCGGGAGGTCCTCCAGATCTGCCGAGGCGACCGGGGCGCCGACTGCCCGGGCGAGGGTCTCCGCGTGGGCCTGCGTCCGTGAGATGACGGCGCGAACGGGGTAGCCCGCCTCGGTGAGACGGAGCGCGAGGACGCGTCCGGCCGCGCCCGCACCCACGATGGCGGTGGGCGGGCGCGAGGTACGAAAGACGGAAGCGAACACGTCCACGTCGGGTCAGGAAGCCTCGGGACCGAGGCGGGCAGTGGCGGGAAGGGCGGTCATCCGCGCGTGAAGGCGATGGCGATGGGGCCAGGCGTGCCGTCGGCGCCGGGGCCGTCGAGGGCGAGCACTCGCGCGACGGTCGCGCCGCGCGTCTGCGCCGCGAGGAGCGTGACGATCAGCGCGCCCATCCCCTCCACCTGGACCGTCTCGCGCCCGAGGAGGTGCAGCAACTCGGACACGTTGAACGTCTCGATGGCCTCGCGGAGCGAATCGAGGGCGCCCGCCTCGGCCCCGAGGATGTCCGCCGAGCCGATGAGCAGGGCCCGCTGCCCGTAGAGGATCTCCCCGACGGCGTGCCCGAGTTCGCGGCAGAACGCGGGGCTTTCCTCTCCCATCACGATGGGCACGGC
>JBCCPW010000021.1:0-16748 GCA_039024735.1 Bacteroidota bacterium | reverse complement strand
CTGCCCGCCTCGGTGACTCATGGATGCACCGAGGCGGGACCATTGAGGCGGAGACACCGAGGACGCCTGAAACTCCCCGCCTCGGTGATGGCACCGAGGCGGTCCGCACCGAGGCGGGGCGGTCGTCTCAGTCTGGGATTCAGCCGCCGGGCGCGTCCGCCTCGCGGTGACGATGCGCGGGGGAATACCCGAGACCGGCGCGGCAGCTACAGGCGACCGCCCGTGTGCCGATACCGGAGGCCACACCACCGCCCTGCCTCGGATGACCCTCCGGCTCTTCGTCGTCGACGACGACCGCCACTACGCGCGCCTCCTCTCCTACCGTCTCGACAAAGACCCCGAGCACGAGGTCCACACCTTCGGCTCCGGCGAAGACGCCCTCGATGCCCTCGACGCCAACCCGCCGGACCTCGTCCTGCTCGACATCATGATGCCCGGCATCGGCGGGATGGAGACCCTGCGGCGGCTCCAACTCTTCCAGCCGGACCTGCCGGTGGTCATGATCTCCGCCCAGGGCACCGCCGACGTTGCCGTGGAGGCCATGAAGGGCGGCGCGACGGACTACATCACGAAGGGCCAGGACGACCTCGTCAAGCTGGACATCGTGGTCAAGAACCTCAAAGAAAAGGTCCGGCTGGCGCGCGAGGTGGAGCGGCTCCGAGGCGAGGTGGCCCAGAAGTACGGCATGGACGAGATCGTGGGCGACAGCCCCGCGATGGAGCGCGTCTACCAGCTCATCCAGAAGACGCTCCGGGGCAACTTGACCGTCGCCATCCAGGGCGAGAGCGGGACCGGCAAGGAACTCGTCGCGCGGGCCATCCACTTCAATACGCTTCCGATGGGCGGCGAGCGCGAGGGGCCGGGGCCGTTCGTGGTCGTCAACTGTGCCGCCATCCCGAAGGAACTCATGGAGAGTGAGTTCTTCGGCCATGAGAAGGGTTCGTTCACGGGCGCTCACGCGCGCCACATCGGCAAGTTTGAGCAGGCCGACGGCGGGACGCTCTTCCTGGACGAGGTCGGTGAGCTGGACCTCGGGCTCCAGGCGAAGCTGCTTCGCGCGCTCCAGAACCGCGAGATCACGCGCGTCGGCGGTTCCGAGACCATCCGGTTCGAGTGCCGCGTCATCTCGGCCACCAACCGCGACATCCTCAAGATGGTCGCGGAGGGGACCTTCCGCGAGGACCTGTACTACCGCCTCTTCCAGTTTCCGGTCGGCATTCCGCCGCTTCGCGAGCGCGGGCAGGACGTGCTCGTCCTCGCGCACGAGTTCCTTCGCGCCTATGCCGAACGCTACCCGCAGTTCAAGAAGAAGCGGATCGGCGCCGAGGCGGCCGCTGCGCTCCTGGCGTACCCGTGGCCGGGCAACGTCCGCGAGTTGAAGAGCGTCGTGGAGCGCGCGATGATGATCGCCGACCGCGACGAGTTGACGCCCGCCGACCTCCTCATCGACGGGCCGAGCGCCATCGCGCCGTGGGTGGAGCGCATGGGCGGATCGGGTGGCGACGGCGCCACGAGTCCGGCCCCCGAACCGCCGACGAGTTCGCCCGCCCCCGTGAGCGCCCCCGCCTCGGTGCGTCCGCTGGAGGACCCCGTCGCGTCCATCCCGAGTCCCGCCGATCTGGGGTTGCCCGCGAGCACGCCCGTGCTGGAGCCCGTCGTTGTGCCCGCCGTGGAGGACGAGGACCGGCCCATCGTGCCGCTCGACGATCTCAAGCGGCAGGCCGTGGAGCACGCCTACCACGTCTGCGACGGCAGCGCCGAGCGCGCAGCACAGGAACTGGGCATCGGCCGCGCGACGATGTACCGGCTGCTGAAGAAGTACGAGATCGAAGGGTAAAGCGGCTGGCGACGGTCCCTCTGGACTCATGCCCCCTTCCGCCTCAGGTCGTGCTCTCCGCCTCGGCACCGAGGCGGGAAGGCGGGCCGGGCGGTCTAGCTTCGGGCATGGCTGCTCTGTTCCGTGAAGCCCGCACCCGATCTCGCGCTGTACTGGCCGGATGGACGGCCGTGCAGAGCGCGGTCCTGTGGGTTGCTACACTCGTGGCGCTCCCGCTGATTCTGCTGCGCATCGAGGCGGCGTGGGGCATCGAGCAGTTCACGATCCTGGGTCAGGTGCCTCTCGCGATGGGCCTCTTCGGGGTGTGCAGCCTGCTGAACGCCAGCGCGGGCGCCGCGATGGTCCGCTGGGGGCGCGGGACGCCCCTCCCGACGGCTTGCGCGCCTCGGCTCGTGGTCCGGGGGCCGTACGCCTACGTCCGCAACCCGATGGCGCTCTTCGGACTGGGGCAGGGGATGGCGGTCGGGCTGGGGCTTGGGTCGTGGAGCATGATGGCCGTGACCGCAGCGGCAGGGCTCGGCTGGCACGTCCTCGTCCGCCCGACGGAGGAGGCCGACCTTGCCCGTCGCCTCGGTGCTGACTATGAGGCATACCGAGGCGAGGTGCGCTGCTGGATTCCCCGCTTCGCGCCGTACGTCTCGTCCAGCACGACCGTCGGTCATCGTGGCACCGAGGCGGGCCATTCCGACGTGTGACGCCGTGCGCAACACCGAGGGCGCCGCGTCGGTAGTCTGTGGCCCTTCCCCTACACTCTGCCGCGACGCGGCCCGCCGCCCTCATGCGACTCTCCGACTACGAACGCCAGGCCCAGCGCGAGATCGAGCGCTGGGAACGCGGCGAGAGCCTCTTCGGTCAGGCCCTCGGCTTCGCGATGCGGCCCGTGGACTGGGCCTTCGACAAGTTCGTCCCCGACTCCGTCGTGGACGGCCTCACGGATGCCCTCACGCAGGCCCTCTCCACGCTCAACGACGCCTCTATGTGGACCTTCGAGGAGGACGGCGTGCTGGAGGCCGCGGCCGAGTTGGGCATCGAGGCGGAGACCATCTCGGACTTCCGCGATCACTCGCTGGAGGAACTGGACGATCTCGCGAAGCGGTTCACGTCGCAGAACACGATCCTCTCGGCGCTCTCGGGCGGCGGAGCGGGGCTCGGCGGGGCGCTGCTCCTCGCGGCGGACATCCCGGTGCTCTTTACGGTCAACTTCCGGCTCATCCAGCAGGTGGCGGCCAGCTATGGCTTCCCGCTCCGAGGACCGGAGTACACGCCTGTGGTGGTGAGCATCTTCAACGTGGCTGCCAGCGGCTCGCGCGAGGCGAAGTCTGACTCGCTTCGCGAGTTGTCCGTCGCGGCAGCGGCGTTCGCGCACGGCGGCGGCTATCGCGGCCGGAAGGCGCAGGGCACACTCCGCGAGCAAATCGGGCACGTGCCGCGCGAGATCGCCAAGAACCTCGGCGCGGCCAAGCTCGGCCAGATGATCCCGATTGCGGGCGCGGCGGTCGGCGCGGGCGTGAACTACTGGTTCACGGACCAGACGGCGCAGGCGGCGATGATGCTCTCGCGGGCGCTCTACTTGGAGCGGAAGGAGCGGCTGTAGACGCTACCCAGTTCCCGCGAGGGGTCCCGCCTCGGTGCCGAGGCGGGCGGGGTGTCGCTACACACTGCAATACTGCATGGCAGAGTCGATGAGAGCCTCTGCTACAGGTGGGGGGACAGCATTACCTACAACTCGCTGTGCCTCGTTGAGCGTGGCCCCCTCCCCAACAATCTCTGGTAGTCCCTGGAGACGTGCGCACTCCCGCCAAGAAAGTCGTCGGTTTGTATCGCCGCGAAGTTCCCAGTGGTCTTTCCCGACCTTCACCATCGGCTCGCCCGACGGATGCAGGGTGACATGGTGCGAGTGCGCGACGACCGTGTACGCCCGCTCGCTCCAACCCCGCTTCCGGTTCCGCGTGAGGAAGTGACCGTGGAAGGTCTTTTCAGAGAACTCCCCCGTCGGCCACGCTTCCATCCCCGCGATCGCGTCCTCGAGTGTGACATAGGGTAAGAGCCCGTCATCGGCCCCGTGCGTCGGGGTGGGGTACTCGTACGGCCCGACGTCCTCGACGAGATCCTCCCTGACGCCGACGAGGAACACTCGCATCCGTCGCTGTGCGACGCCGTACTTGCTCGCATCGAGGAGCTTCGCGTGGACTTTGTAACCGGCCTCCTCGAACAGTCCTTTCTGCTCCTCGAAGAACCAGCCTCCCGCGGCCGAGAGCATCCCCTTCACGTTCTCGACGAAGAGCACCTTCGGACGGACAGCCTTTAGGACGCGTGTGTACTCCTTGTAGAGGTAGTTGTCGTCGTTGGCCTTCAGGTTTCGCGCTTTCCCGGTCCATGTCTTCCGCTTTGCGGCCTGGCTGAACCCGGTGCATGGGTAGCAGCCGATGAGAAGGTCGGCCTCGGGGAACGTGTCGAACCCCCGGATATCGCCCTCTTCGATGGGGACTTTGGGGAGTGCACGGCGGTACGCAGCGACAGCGGCGGGGTCGTTGTCATTGGCCCACAGGATGTCCACCCCGGCCCGCTGCGCACCCAGGTCGAAACCTCCGCAGCCTGAGAATAAGGAGACGGCTGTTGGCATTTTGCAAGCTAAAGGGAAAGAGGAGATCAGTCGAAGGGTCCGTTGCGACGCTCGGCGAGCGCCTCCGCCTGCGCCAGCACGGCGTCTGCTTGGTACTCAGGGGCATCAGCCAGGAGGCGTACGAGGCGGAGCCGATCCACAAACACGGACCGACCGATATCCTTCTTCGTGTGGAGGTCCCCTGTTGTTCGCCGGAAGCAAAGCGGCACGTACACGATGTTTACAGGAAGGGCGAAAAAGCGGAAGTGAGGCGCCCACTTCGCCGGGTGCGATGAGAACTGCTTGGTGTCCCACTCCTCCGTGGCCGCGCACTGCGCAAACACCGCAAGCATCGTGGGCGCATCGTCGTCGAACGGAAACCATGCCACCAAGTCGATGCCAGCGTCACCGGCCGACGTCGGGGGCCAGTCACCGCGCTCGGCTAGCAGATCGGCTCGGACATCCTTACCGAGTTGCTCCAACTTCTCATATGTCCCTCCGGCATACCGAGGCTCGTCGGGGTTTCCGTCGGGTGGGCCGACCCCGAACAAGTGGACCTCGGCTGACGGGCCGAGTTGCCGTTTGAGCGCCCAGTAGCACAGCCGCTCGAACCCACGTGTAAGTCCCGATCTTTCTCCTTTGCAGTACCGGAGGTTGGCTGCGAAGAGCAGCGCGAGGTAGAGCCGAGCGGCCGAGGCGAAGCCACCATCCCCGGGGTCTTTACGCCGGAGCACGGGACCGGCCCCGTCGGCGTTCACCGGCTCGAACTCGAACGGGTAGGCATCGCCGAACGCCGACGCACGGTATGCGAGGTGGCTAAACCACTGCTCCGTGCGGCTCTCCCACTCATCGTCGGCATCGCCTGCGAGCTGGGTCCCGTCTACGTTGTTAAGGCTCTCACTCACCGCGTCCGCTCCTCCGATGTCCTCGGAGTTTGGACGAACGATGTCCACCACGTCGGGCGGTGCCATGACGCCGTCCGAGTCGGCAAGACAAAGCAGTTCCACGTAGTCCGCCCAGGCGTACTCATCGAATTGCCTGGCCCTAGGAGGTGTGCTGGCCCCATGCGGCCACGCTGGAAGATTCGGCATCAGTCCTCGTCCTCAAAGAGTCGGCCCTCCACAACCCTCGCCAAGTCCCGCGCTAGCCTGGACACGTCCCGGAGGCGTTCAGCGTCCGTCTCCGCGAGATCTCGAGCCTTGTTGGCGCCGGCCTGAGCATCCTTCAAGCGGGAGTAGGCATCTTCCACAGCCTCTCGGAATACCTGTGTTGGTTGGCCCGTGAGCAGAACGGCCTCAGCCAGCGGGCGACCGTTCACGAACGCCTTTAGCGCAGCCGTCTCGGCCACGACTTCTCCGAGGTCGCCGAGATTGCGGGAGTCGCCGAGGCGTGTTTTGCCCTCGAACGGCCGGAACATCCACTCCGTCAGTTTCCTGAGCTCGTCCAGCTTCAGCCCCTTGGCCTCGTGGTCGCGGGCCGATGTCAGGCCGATGAACTCGTTGAGCTTCGCGTACCCTAGCGCCGTCGTGATAAGCGAGAAGCTGACGGTCTCGCGCTCGACGCCCGGCAAATCGAAAAAGTCTCTCTCCTCGATGGTTCGATAGACCTTCAGGCCCGTGAGCAGCTTGGCGACGTAGTCGGAGCGGCTCCCGATGGTCTTCGCCAGCGCCTGGAAGTCTGTCGCACCACGCGCCTGGCTGAGCTGATCGAGGTAGATGGCCTTCTCCAGCGCGCCCCAAGGCTTCGTCCCTGTGATGTGGCGGTACCCGAGGTAGTCGAGCAGGTCCTCTCGCTTATCGAAAACGAGTACGGGTACCTCCGTCGGGCGGTGGGTGGCCTCAGTAGATACCGCCGTGATCGTAATCCGCCGATGCTTCGCTCGACCAGGGTTGAGGAGGAGTAGTACAGCCGTGAGGCGGCGGTTTCCTTCAACAACGTAGTACAGCGGTGTGTCACGGGATCGCTCGAGGTCCCAGTCAGGATCGCCCTCCTTCACAGACGTGACCAGAAGCGGTTCAGAGCGCTGGAACCCGATCTCGCCGATCGCCCCCATCAGTTCCGCGATGTTCCCTTCGCGGAGCATGTAGTCGATAATCCGGTCCTGCGTCACGGAGCCGATTCCGACAAAGGGCAAGCGGGGGTTGAGAGGATCGAGGAGGAGCTGGCTGACAGGAACGTCGAAAATCTGATCAGTCTGCAGTAGTCCAGTCGCTTCCGTTTCAGCCATGAGGTGGTACAGCTATCGTCATGATGAGGGGAGGCCAAGACCTTGGCCCTCAACATAATTCCCGTTCACGTTCCGCAACCCAACTCCCTCCGCCTCGGTGTCTCTATAGACACACCGAGGCGGAACGTGACCCCTACTCGCCTCTCCCCACAGGCCCTCAGCTCTGCGTGAAGAGCGACACGTACTCCCCGTAGCCCTCCGCCTCCAACCGGTCCACCGGGATGAAGCGCATCGCGGCGGAGTTCATGCAGTAGCGCAGGCCCGTCGGCGCGGGGCCGTCGTCGAAGACGTGGCCGAGGTGGGAGTCCGCGACACGGCTGCGCACCTCGGTGCGGTCGCCGAAGGGACCGGGATCCGGCTTCGTGACGATGAGCGCAGGCTCCAGCGGCTGCGTGAAGGAGGGCCAGCCGGTGCCGCTGTCGTACTTGTCGAGCGACGAGAAGAGCGGCTCGCCCGAGACGATGTCCACGTAGATGCCCGCGGCCTTGTTGTCATCGTAGGCGTTCGCGAAGGGCGGCTCCGTGCCGTCCTCCTGCGTCACGTAGAACTGGACGCCGCTGAGGCGCTCCTTCAACTCCGCCTCGGTGGGACGCTCGAAGCGAGCCGCCCACTGCTGCACGGTCGCGGTGTCCTCCGCGCTCGCGGTGGGCTCGCCCCACAACTCCGCGAGGCGCGCATCGCGGCGGCACCCGAGGCGGTACGAGTAGTAGCGGTCCGGGTCCTTGAGCCAGAAGTCCTGGTGGTAGTCCTCTGCGGGGTAGAACGTCGCCGTGTCCAAGATGACCGTCTGGATGCGCGCATCGAAGCGCTCCGCAACGGTCTCCAGCGAGGCCTCCGCTGCAGGACGCTGCGCCTCGGTGACGAACAGCGCCGAGCGGTACGTGTCGCCTCGGTCGCAGAACTGCCCGCCGCCATCGAGGGGGTCCACGTTGCGCCAGAACACGTTCAGGAGAGCCTCCAGCGAGACCTGCTCCGGGTCGTACACGATCTCGATGACCTCGTAGTGGCCCGTGCCTCCGACCCGCGCGACCTGATCGTAGGTCGGGTTGGGGACGGTTCCGCCCGCGAAGCCGCTCGTCACCTTCGCGACACCTGGGACGCCCTCGAACGCCGTCTCGGCGCACCAGAAGCACCCGGCCGCCGCGATGAGCGTGTCCGCCTCGGTGGGGTCGAGGTCCAGGTTGGCGGGCTCAACGGGAGACGAGATGGGGTAGCCGAGGACAGCTTCCACGTCAGCAGCGGTGTCAGGAGAACTGCACGCAGAGAGCGCGAGGGCGAAGGCGGCGGCGAGAATCGGAAGGGATCGCATGGGAATGGCGAGACAAGCGGGCGGGCGGAACGCCGAGGCGGGGGCGGTGGTGCCGGTTCGGAAGATCTCCACGCGAAAACGTACAGTCCCCTTCACCGACTGCGCTCGGCTCACGCATAGGGGATTGGCGGATTCGTGCGCCCCCCCTTGCGGAAGACCCGCCCGCACCCGTATTTCTATGCACCCCTAGCCCGACGGTGCCGCCATGGACCGCTTCTCTCGCTCTCGCCTCGCTCGTGTCACGGGCCTCCTGACGGTGATCGCGACGGGGGCCGTGACGGCGCCTGCGGACGCACAGGGCTCTTTCCAAACGCTCGATCCCTTCTATGGCGGCGAGAGCGCCCGCCAGACCTTCTTCGATGGGCTCGCGGTCTCGGGCGAGGTGACCTACCGCGACCGCGACCTCCTCGGTCTCTCGGAGCCGGGAGCGCCCGCCTCGGACATGGTCCTGGCCGCCCGTCTCGACTACTCGCTTCTCCCGCAAGTGGACGTGTCCGCCGTGGCAGATCTCACCGGCGCGGCACAGCAAGGCCCGCTCGGCCTGAGCTGGATCGTCGTCAAGCCGTACTGGCGCAACCAGAGCACGGACTACGCGATCCGCGTCGCCGTGGACCCCGCGAGCGAGGGGGGGCTGGGCTTCCGCCAGACCGACGTGGCCTTTCTCTCGTCCACGGTGCTCTCGCCCGAGGTCACGAGCGATTTCGCCGTCGGGCTCCGGCGCGTGCAGACGGGCTACGTGGAAGCAGAGGAAGCCGCGACGGCGCTGCGCGAGATCGGGGTGCTTCCGGTGTCTCCCGAGGGCGGGGACAGTGTGCCCCTCCCAGGCGTGGCGCTGCTGAAGGCGTCTGGCGACCGGGTCCGGCTCAACGGACAGGAGATCCGAGGCACCTGGGGCTACAACGTCCTCTTCGATCCGGCCGGGAGCCGTGTCCACGGCAGCCTCATCGCTGAGGTGGGCACCTACACCCTCGCGCGGACCGGCGAGACGGCCACCACGACCACCGACGCGGCCACGGAGCGGATCCGAAGCGGCATCGGCTGGGCCCGCCTCGGTGTCGAGTTCAACCGCCCCAGCTACGTGCTGGCGCCGTACGTGAGCGTGCCCGTCGTGACGTGGGCCGATGTGCGCGGCGATCCGGTCCGGTACGGCCCCCGCCCGGACAAGGCGCGGTTCGGTCTCCGCCTGATGCTTCGGTAGCGGTCGCGGTGGCCGGAGCCGCCTCGGTACCGAGGCGGGCCGGAAACGAAAGGTGACGGCCGTCCCGCTCCACGCGAGATCATGCCTGCTCCCATGTACCGGTTGTGTCTTTGGAGCCTCCTGTGGATCCCCGTCGGGGGGATCGCCCAACCGCTCCATGTGTCTACCGAGGCGGTGGATCTACCGCCTACCGTGTTGATGGTGCAGGCACGAGAGGTGGCAACGGATTCACTCCCTGACCTGCGCCCGGCTCTGGCCGGGCTGGGTGCGCTGAGCGCGTTCGTTGTCGCCAGCCCGGTCGGATACGTCGGTGCGGACGCGCTTGTCCCCGATACGTCGTGCTCCGATGACTTGTGCATCTCCAGTAGCGGGTTCCTCGGCGTTGCACTCTTTGGGACGGCCGCGAGCGGTCTCGCCGCGCACTGGATCAGCCGTCCCGATGATCCCCTCTGGCGAACGGTCCTCGGGGCTGTAGCCCTTCAGAGCCTCTATCTGTTCACGGTGGACCAGATCGTCCAGCCCGATGAACCGCTTGTGTGGTACCTCGTCGGAGTTCCAACAGTCGCGATGGTGGGGAGTGCGGCGATGGCGCACGTTGGAGAGCGGTAGACTGACGCTCCCTCGCGCGCCCCTTCGTGCTTCTCGGCCTCGTCTCGGACACCCACGGCTACTACGACCCCGAACTCGACGAGGTCCTCGCGCCCTGCGACCTCATCCTCCACGCGGGCGACGTGGGCGGTGACGGTTCCATCCTCGACCGCCTCGCGGCCCTCGCGCCGGTCCACGCCGTCTGGGGCAACGTGGACGGCCGGTACGTCCGCCAGCGGACGGGAGAGCACGCCCGGTTCCGCGCCGATGGCCTCCGCGTCTGGATGACCCACATCGGCGGGCGCCCCGGCCGGTGGGCGAAAGGCATCGGCCCGAGGCTTCGCGAGGAGTGGCCCGACGTGTTTGTCTGCGGCCACAGCCACATCCTGGCCGTGAAGCGCGTACCGGACCTGGGTGGGATGCTGTTCCTCAACCCCGGGGCGGCGGGACGCCAGGGGTTCCACACGCAGCGGACCTGCCTCCGCCTGCGCGTGGAGTCGGGGCGCGCGAAAGAGGTGGAAGTGGTCCACCTCGGTGAGGGCGCGAGGTGAACGACGCTGGCACCATTCGCACCGAGGCGGTCCGGCCGGTTCCGTACCGCCCGCCCAAACGACCCGCGACGCCATCCGAGGCGATCTTGTCCCGTCTGCCTCTTTCGGATATGCGGTTGCTTCTCCTTCTCGGGCTCGCTGTGTGGAGCCTCCCGGCCTTCTCCCAGATCCCCTTCGGTGCTCTCGCGCAAGACGATCCCGTCGATGTGCCCGAGATCACGGCGCTCGCGATGGGCGATGCCGTCGCGGCGGTGACGAACCCGGAGACGGCGTTTTTCTCCAACCCGGCTCATCTCGCCAGTCTCACGGGCGTCCGGTTCACCATCGTGGGTGCCCAGGTGGGGCTCGGGGGCAACTTCCGCGAGGCCTACGACTTCTACGACATGGAACTCGGACCGGCCATCGAGGAGGGCCTGGACGATCTGCCGGACCGAGAACAGCGCGACCTCTACGACCGGGCGGTGGAGATCGGCCGGGACCAGAAGACGGTCGGGGCATCCGTCGAGGCATTCGCGTTGCAGTTTCGGGCGGGTCCGCTCGCCGTGGGGGCGGGCGTGTTTGGACACGCGACGGCGCGCGCGAGGGCTCTCGACCTCGCCACAGGCGTGCCGTACCTCGACGCGTATTCCCAAGCGGACCTCGTCGCGCCCCTCACCGTCGCGCTGGACGTTCCCGGAACGCCTCTCAGCATCGGCGGCACTGCGGCGTACGTGGAGCGCCGCGTGACGGCCAAGGCCGAGTTCGTGGATGCTCTCGATGCGGATGGGGAAAAGCTCTACCTCCTCGGTGGCAACGGGGTCGCGCTCAGCGCCGGGGTGACCGCGCGCGACGTGGCCCTGCCAGGGCTCTCGCTCGGGATGGCCCTGATCAGCCTCGGCGGCGTGGGCGATCTCACATTCGACCGCTCGTGGGCAGTGTCCGGTTCCGAGAACACTCCCGACGATCCGGCGGAGATCGCGCAACTGGAGCGGCGGTTCGCGCAGCGCGAGGGGACGCCCGTCCTTCGCATGGGCGCGGCGTATCACCTCCCGTTCCCCAAGGGATCACCGATCCGGGACGTGGCCCTCGCGGCCGACTGGGTGAGCGGATCTACCACCGAGGCGGAGCAGGCGCCGGAACTGGGGTTTCGGTTCGGGGCGCAGGCGACGCTGCTCGGCGTTCTGGAACTCCGAGGCGGCCTCTCGCAAGGGTATCCCGCGGCGGGGGTCGGGCTGAACTTGAGGGTGCTGCGCCTGGACTATGCCACCTTCGGTGTGGAGGACGGGGAGGCATTCGGTGAGCAGGAGCGCCGCAACCACGTGGTGCAACTCCGCCTCGGTCTGCTGTAGCGCGAGGCGTCTCCCGCCTCGGTACCGAGGCGGGCGCCCTCCCGACAGGTGCCCACGTGGCGGGTTGGCCTGTTTCTTCGCCCGCGTCTCACACGAACGGCCCGGCGGGGGATTGAAGCGGGGCGGGGAGACTTCCTAGTTTCCGTGTCTCTACTCACGCCCCCCGCGCTCGCGCCGGTGGGGCGTTTTACTGACGACTGAGAGGCCGCCCGCCAGGGTCCCGCCTCGCCTCCGAACGACTCCGATGGCTCGCAAGGACCAACTCACGGGCAAAGGCCCGATGTCCGGCAACCACGTCTCGCACGCCCACAACAAGGTGCGGCGGCGCTTCAACGTGAACCTCCAGAAGAAGCGGTTCTACGTGCCGGAGGAGGACCGCTGGATCACGCTGCGCGTGTCGGCGCAGACGCTCAAGACGATCAACAAGAAGGGGATCTCGGCCGTGCTCAAGGAGGCACGCGCCAACGGCGTGCGCGTCTGACGCTCGTCCTCCCCCCAGACCCCCGTTCCCGATGGCCAAGTCCAAAGACGTCCGCCACCAGGTGATCCTCGAGTGCACCGAGGCGCCCGGCACCTCGCGCTACTCAACGACCAAGAACCGCCGCAACACCACGTCGCGGCTGGAGCTGAAGAAGTACAACGCGAAGCTCCGCAAGCACACGCTCCACCGCGAGATCAAGTAGCGACACCGCACGCTGTGTCCGCTCCGCGGACTGCCCCGCTCTCGCCCTAGCCCCCCACTCCGATGGCCAAGAAGGTCTCCAAGAACCAGCGCACCAACCGCGGCGCGGTGGACCAGAAGCAGATGGCGAAGATCATCGTCGCCGCGAAGAAGCCGAACGGCGAGTTCGAGTTCCGCTCCAAGATGGTCGAGGCCGACCAGGTGCAGGACGAACTCCAGGCCGCGAAGGCGGCGTAACGACGCCGAAGGCACCGAGGCGGCTCTGCTTCCTAGAGCCGCTCCTTCGCCTCTACCCGCCTCGGTGGGACACAGAGGCACCGAGGCGGGGATCGTCCCGTCCTTCGGGGTGTAGCTCAGTCCGGTAGAGCACTCGCTTTGGGAGCGAGAAGTCGTCGGTTCAAATCCGGCCACCCCGACTCCGTTGGCTTACGAAGTGTAGACGACACTCGACTCCGCGACAATGTGCCGAATGCGATGGCAGTTCGCGCAAAGCAAGACGCACTTGGCAAGTTCTGCTCTCCTGCGTTCTGGTGAGAAGAGGCGCAGCTTCGTCCAGCCGTATTCCTTGGTCTCAGGGTCAAGGTGGTGAAAGTCGAACACATCAGGACGGAAGGTGCCGCCGCAATCCGCACACCTCCCGCCGTGGCGCTCAACCTCGTCGGCCTTGATGCGGCGCCATCGCGCGGCGCACATCTGATTGAAGCAGGGTTTGCATCGCGATTGCACCTTCCGGCCGGAGCGATAGAAGTCCGCCAGTGGCAGGGGCATGCCACAGTCTGAACAGGTCTTAGTTTGGCGTTCCATGCCCCGATAGCTTAACTGGAGAAAGCAGCGGCCTTCTAAGCCGCCGAGTCCAGGTTCGAGTCCTGGTCGGGGTACAAGGTATTGGCTGGGCCTCCATGCGAGACTCCCGTTCCGGCTTCCTATCTTCAAGGTCCCTGGTCCCGTGGCCGAGTGGCTAGGCAAGGGTCTGCAAAACCCTCTACAGCGGTTCGAATCCGCTCGGGACCTCCAGGGGCGTGGCCGTCGAAACCCGCCCCTCCGGCCTCACCCCGCAGCCCGTTGGGCTGCGGTTTTGAGACCTACGGGACGATTTTCGCCGTCCATGGCGTAGAGCCTCGGGCAGAGTGAGCGGCGGTCCGGAGGGTTTTGCAGCCCCTTGCCTAGCCACTCTTCGTTTGGTTAGGAGCCCCTTCGGGAGGGGCGACTGTTGACAGAACTGTTGACACCTCGGATGCTCTCGCCCGGCGCCTTCCACAACTCTGGAAGGCCCCATGGCATCACTGTTCCAACGTCCCAGCGGCACGTACTACCTCTCGTTTCACGACGCCCGCCGCCGCCCCGCGCGCAAGCAGGTCTCTCTCCGGACACGGACGCACCGGACCGCGCTCGTGCTCCGTCGCCGCCTGGAGGACGCCTACGCGCTCGGGGAGTTCGACCCCTGGCTTGACCCTGACTGGACAGCAGAGCGGCGCGAGAGCGGCCCTGAGGGCGCCGAGAGGCTGGGTGGTGCCGTCGCTGGGTTCTACGCTTCGCGCGCTCACACCTCTCCCCATACCCAGCAGAAGTATCGCGTTGTCCTTGGCGGTCTCCTTCGCCACCTCGGTGCTGCGGCGCGGACAGCCGCGATTGCGACGACAGACCTCGCGGGGTACCTCGCAGCGACCGACACGAAGCCTGTCTCGCGACGCTCGTACGCAGGCTCCCTCTCGGCCTTCTTCAACTGGGCTGTCGCAGAGGGCCTCCGGTCCGATAACCCTGCCGCAGGTCTCCGTCTAGAGCGGGTGCCAGACAAGCACCCCCGCTACCTCTCCGAGGCGGACGTAGCTGCGCTCTACACCGCGATTGAGGGCGCATCGGGGGCAGGACACGCTCATGATGGCTCGGGGCTTTGGTTGCTTCCCATCGTTCGCGCCAACGTCTACCTCGGCCTCCGAGCGGGGGAGGTGGTTCACCTTCGCTGGGATGACGTGGATCTCGCGAGGCGGACGCTCCGAGTCTCGAACTCGGAGGGGTTCGAGACGAAGACAGGGAAAGAGCGCGTGCTTCCGCTGGCGGGTCCGCCGTTTGAGGTGCTCTTGGGGATGGAGCGGCACGCGGGGTGGGTATTCCCCAGCGCGACGGGGCGGAGGCTTCACCCGAACTACCTCTCGCGGCGGTTCAAGCAGATGGCGCGGGCGGCGGGCCTCCCCGACCACGTCTGTTTTCACACCACCCGTCACACGGCGGCGAGTTGGCTCGCCGAGCGGGGCGTAGGCGTTGAAGCCATCCGTGCCTACATGGGGCACTCGTCCGTGAGGGTGACCGAGAAATACATGCACGTGAGCCCGCAGTCACTCGCAGCTCAAGTGGGTGCTGCATTTGAGAGAAAGAGAATCGTTTTGTCGTCTCTTACCAATCATCAGGACCAATCTCGACTGTGAGCCCAGTGGGGACCCCCAGAGTCTCGGCTCTGGCATTTACCACACTCTCGAGTCGGCGGATGAGCGATCTGGTGCGGTTCCGTTGTCGCGCCTTTACTGTGAACCCATCGTGCTGCCAAAACATAAGGGAGAACAACGGCTGCCTCCCTTTGGAGCGAGCGTCTTCTCGCTCGTTTGCTGCCAGTCGAATCACCGGTTCGAGAAGAACGAACTCCATGGCCTGGGCGTCGATCGCGAGCAGGGAGGCAGGGTTGGTCCCGTCATTCAACACGTGGTACCGACCGAGTACATCTCGGTGGCCTCCCCGTTTCTTAATCCTAGCTGTCTGCCTGTAGCGAGCATTCAGCATCGGCTCAAGCACGGGATGGGTGAGCAGCCGCTTTCCCGCCTCATCGAATGATACTCCACACGCCATCTCGACCATTTTCACCAACGCGCCCTCGGGTTCCTGCTGGTTCTCTGTTCCGAACCGGCGAATCCGATCACGTCCCATCCCAAAGGAGAGCCCGTGGACAGAAGGTTTCAAGTAGCTCTTGAACTCGCTGTACTTCCCATTCTGGCGAAGTTCCTGGGGAGCTGCGCCCAGGTGTTGCATGAGGTCGTCCCAGAACGAATAAGCACCCAAGTCGAGGACTTGAAGTACACGGTCTACTCCCCATCGCCTCGCATTGCAGGCAAGTTGGGCATGGGCCAGATCGAGTTCTACCCATCGAAGCCGACGTGTGAGGTCCTGGCGAACGGGGGACGGAAGGCCCGTGACGTTGCGTCCTCTCGCGTGGATGCGCGGAGTTTTTGGTGACGGTCCGTAAATCGGCTGCGGTTGAAGCTGTACGCTTCTCAGTATTGCCGCAACTCTATCGTAATCTGCCTCCGCCGGGTAGAGCTTCGTCACAAGACGCTGGGTCGTGTTGTCTCCTGCCAGTCTCTTTAGCTTGGAGAAGGCGCTGGGGCTGGTAGCGTTCAGATGCCGGATCAGAGAGTCGCTGATCTCCGCTGTGTTGTCGTACGATGGGAGAGAATCGAGGAGTTCTTGTCTTCGCCGAGCGGCAGCCGTCGAGTTGAGAGTGTATGCCCCTCTGGGCCGCAGTTCTCTCCAGTCATCGAGATTGAGACCGATCGTTTTGCGAGCCTGGGTCGCCATTTCTTCTAGGTCAGCCGGAACACAGTCCAGACGAAGTCGGCGACAGCGGTTCGCGGGGTGACCAGGCAGGATGTGCACGGATGGTGTCTCGACGAGGCATAGGACTGTGCCGTCTAGGGCTGTCTGAACCCGCGAGATGAAACGATGGGACCTCAGGTTGCCATGTTGGATCTGGTACGGCTGTGCCCCCTCGATCTCGCAGAGTAGACGGTAGTCGCACGGCGCTGTGCGACCTGGAGACTCGACTGACTCGGTGAGCAGGAGGTGGAGGACGAGGCTCAGACCCCCCTTGATGTCCTTTAGATCTGGGCACAAGGCAGTGACCCGCTCGATCAGCGCGACGGGTGCTAGGTCTACCCGCTCAACTCGGTGCAGGTTGACTGTCGCCTCCGAGAGGGATGAGGTGTTACACATCTAGAAAGCAAGCAGGCTCCGAAACAAGCCTGCAATCGGCCATTCCAGGTGGCAATCAACTGAATTGCCCCCATTCGCGTTCTGGTTCGAAACGAATGAACGAAGCGATTAACAGTTGGTTGAGAGTTGTAAGCGCGCGCGATCGGAATAAAGAAACAGCGGCGTCGAGCGGGGGAGGAAGAGTGTTCACGCGCGCGTGACACCCTGCGCGTTTCGCGAGTGCTCCCTCCACCTGTAGGGTGAGCGTGACCGATGCATGCCGACCCCAACCCGGGGCCGATTGGGGGGACGGGGGTGCACACTCGTTGAGCGCGAGGCCCCCGGGTGGGGTCGGCGGGCGGCCTGTGGCCGCAGGCTCCGCGGGCGTGCCCGCTGCGCGCCCCAGTGGAGGATGGGAGCGGAAGGTCCGCTCTGTACCACACCCTCACTGCCATGCAGTCCAACACCT